>JBDIAF010000146.1:0-5164 GCA_039812245.1 Agromyces sp.
CGCCGGCTGTGGACGATGCGTGCGCGGGCCGCAGCCCGCCGCCACAGGCTCGGGGTTCTCCGCGCCATCGGGCCGAACTCCGGCATGCGATCCGAAATCGTGGCGATCTCCGAACCCGTGGCGCGCCGCGGTGCGCCGGCCACACCGCGGCCCGCCCGACGTCGCGCTCAGTACCCGAGGCCGCGCGCTCGCGGTCGATCCCGCGGTGCTCGTGCTCGACGAGGCCGTCTCCGCCCTCGACGTGTCGGTGCAGGCGCAGATCCTCGAACTACTCGGCGAGATCCGCCGCGAGTCCGGCATCGCCCTGCTGTTCGTCAGCCACGACCTCGCGGTCGTCGACGAGGTCACCGACCGCACCCTCGTGCTGCACCTCGGTCGCGTGGTCGAGCAGGGACCGACCGCCGAAGTGCTGCGCACGCCGCAGGACCCGTACACGCGGCTGCTCGTCTCGTCGGTGCCGGGACCGGGCTGGGACCCGCACGACGTCATCGAACGCCGCGCCGCGTTCGATCGCGCGCGTCTCGCCGGCTGACGAGGCGGGCGGCTCGCACCGCGCCGGCCCAGCGCGGTGCGGAGCCGCGCCGACGTGCCTGCGCGACGAGGGCGGGCGGATGCTCCCATCCGCCCGCCCTCGTCGTGCCCACGCCCTGCGTGAGGTGCGGTCGCCGTCGCCGGGCCCGACCGCGGTGCGACCGAGCCCGGCGGCGCTCGCTAGTAGGCCAGCACCGGCACCTTGAACGAGGTCGAGGTCTCGTACCCGTCGCCCTCGAACGTGGCCTGCAGCACGTGCAGACCGCGGTCGAGCTTGGGCAGCTTGACCTTGACCTTGCCCTTGTCCTTCGCGGTCAGCTCGACCGTCGCCAGCACCGTGTCGCCGTCGGTGACGGTGACGGTGCCGACGGCGCGGCTGCCGTCACCGGTCACGACGATGCCCGACCAGCTGATCGACGACTGCGCCTTGAAGACGAGCTTCGAGGGCAGGCCGACGATGGCCGTGTCCACGAGCTCGACCTGCGCGTCCTGCAGCGTGACCGGCACGTCGACGCTCGTGCCCGTCGCGGCGACCGCGATGGTGAGCGTCTGCGGGCCGGTGAGCCCCTCGGGGATCACGATGTCGACCGTGGCCCGGCCGATCTCGTCGGTCGTCGGCACCGGCGTGCGGTCGACGGCAGCGGTGCCGAGCACCTGACCGCCGAGCGACACGGTGACCTCGCCCGCCGCGGGCTCGTTCGTCGAGAAGTCGAGCGAGCTGAGCTGGAGCGAGAGCGTCTCGCCCGGGGCGTAGGCGGCGCCGTCGGCGGGCGCCGGCAGCACCAGGCCGACCGAGCGCTGCGCGGTGTCGGGCGTCGCCGTGCCGTTCGCCGCGAACCAGTCGACCATCGACTGCAGGTCGACGCGGCCGGTGTCGGCCTTGTTCGCACCCAGCGCGAGGGTGGCGAAGTTGTCGCCGCCCGAGGCGAGGAACGAGTTCGCGACGACGCGGTAGGTCGCGGCCGGGTCGAGCTCGGTGCCGTTCAGCGACACGTGCGTGACCCGCGAGCCGGCGGCGGCGGTCGGGTCGTAGACGACCTCGAGCTCCTTGTTGACGCCGAGCTTCAGGAACGGACGCGACGCGCCGGCGGGCTGCCACTGCTCCTCGAGCACCTGCTTCACCTGCGCGCCGGTGAGGTCGAGCGTCACGAGCGTGTTGGCGAACGGCTGCACGCCGGCCGCCTCCTGGTAGGTGAGGTTGCCGTCGGGGTCGTCGGCACCGCTCGACGCGAACTTCAGGTCGGTGCGGAGACCGCCCGGGTTCATGAAGGCGATGTCGGCCGTGGCGTCCTGGCGGGCCGCCCACAGCTGCACGTCGGCGACGAAGTTGCCGAGGGTCGACTCGCCGCCGCGGTTCTCGACGAGGGTCGGGTTGCCCGAGGCATCCGTGCCCGGCTGCTGAGCGCGGTTGAAGTCGCCGGTGATGTCGCCGACCTTCTGCTTGCCCAGCTGGCTCGCGACGGTCTTGGCCTCGTCGACGATCTGCTGCACCGCCGGCACCGCCGGGTAGAGCGGGGTCTTCCCGTCCATCAGCGGCTTCAGCTCGTTCGAGATCGACAGCAGCTCCTTGGTGACCGGGTCGACCGAGAGCTTCATCAGCCCGAAGCGCTCGCCGTACTGGCCCGCCGAGACGACCGGGCGGCCGTCGACGACGTGGTTGTACGGCAGGTGCGTGTGGGCCGAGACGATGGCGGCGACGTCGGAGTCGACGCCCGCGACCAGCTTGCCGAACACCGAGTCGTCGGTGACCGCCGAGATGTCGGTGGTCGCCGCGCCCTCGTGCACGAGCAGGATGAGCACGTCGGCCTCGCCGTTGGCGGGGTCGCCGTCCTTCAGGCGGTCGGCGACGGCGTTGACCGCGCCGACGATGCCGCGCACCTCGAGGTCGGCGATGCCGGCGGGGCTGACGAGCGAGTCGAGCTCTTCGGTGACCGCACCGATGAAGCCGACGGTCACGCCGTCGAGCGTCTCGGTGTAGTAGGGCGCGAGCGCGGTCTCGTCGGTGCCCTTCAGGAACACGTTCGAGGAGATGTACTCCCAGTCGGCCCGCGACTGGACGCGGTCGCGCAGGTCGGCCCAGCCGCGGTCGAACTCGTGGTTGCCGGCGGCGCTCACGTCGAGGCCGGCGGCGTTCAGCGCGTCGATGGTGGGGTTGTCCTCCTGGATGAAGGAGGTGAACGTCGAGGCGCCGATGAGGTCGCCGGCCGCCGCGAAGATCGTGTTGGGGTTCTGCGCGCGCACCTGCTCGACGGCGCCGGCGAGCACCGCGGCACCGGCCGCGGGCGCCGACTGCTCGAGACGACCGTGGAAGTCGTTGATCGTCACGATGTCGATGTCGACGGGCGCCACCTCGGCCGAGAGGCCGAGCACGATCGGGTCGTGGTCGCTCGAGCGGTAGGGCGTGCCGGCCTCGGCCGCCCCGAACTCGTAGCCGCGGTCGCCCCACTCGGGCGAGTTGATGTTCCAGACGCCGATGCCGGTGACGTCGGCCGCCGCAGCGGGGCTCGCGAGCACGTGGTCGAGCGAGCCGAGCTCGCCGTTGAACGTGTAGGTGTACTGCGAGGTCTGCGTGGGCACGAGGTCGGCCCAGCCGGCGCCGGTGAACACGTCGATCGGGTCTTCGTGCGCGTAGGCGTTGAAGTCGCCGATGAGGAACATCGCGTCGCTGCCGGCCGCCTCGGCCACGGTGTCGGTGAAGGCGAGCAGCGACTCGGCCTGGGCGACGCGGTCGGCGTTGAAGAAGCCCTGGCCGTCGGCCGGCTCGGGGTCCTTGCTGCCCGATGGCGGGCTCTTCGACTTGAGGTGGTTGGCGACGACCGAGAACACCTTGCCGTTCGCCATCTCGAACGTCTGGGCGATCGGCTCGCGCGCGTTGTCCCACACGGTCTCGTCGATGACGGTCATGCTGTCGCCGACGGGGCTCACCACGTCGTTGCGGTAGATGATCGCGCTCGTGATGAAGTCGGTGATCGCCGCGTCGTGCAGCGCCGCCGGCGTGGCCACGTACGACCACACGTCGGAGCCCGCCGCCTCGTTGAGGCCGGCGACGAGGTCGGCGAGCGCCTCGTCGGGCGCCTCGCCGAGCTTCACCGAGTTCTCGATCTCCATGAGCGCGACGACGTCGGCGCCGAGGCCCGAGATGGCCGCGACGATCTTCGACTTCTGCACGGCGAACTCCTCGGCGTCGGCCGCGCCGCGCGCCTGCGAGTTCACCGAGGTGAAGGTCGTGAAGTAGTTGTAGACGTTGAACGCGCCGACCTGCACGTCGCCGCCGACCTCGGGGGCCGTGGCGGGGCGCGGGTTCAGCGACTCGAACGTCGGCTTGAGCGAGGCGTCGCTCGTGGAGTCGATCGGCACGGTGGGCTGCAGGCGCCACTCGTTGAAGCCGTAGGAGAGCACGTAGCCCGCCTCGGGGAACTGCACCCGGTCGCCGTTGCGCACGACGGTGTCGGCCGTGAAGTAGGGCTGCTCGTTCGGGTGGGCCGAGTTGTCGACGCGGGTCGACCAGCCGTCGTCGAGCAGCAGGCGGCTGTCGCGGTTGGCCTGCGCGATGGCGGCGTTGGCGGGATCGGCCGCGTCGACCTGCTCGGTGCTCTTGACCGGCAGCTCGTCGCCGGCGTTCAGCCAGAGCTCGCCGAAGCTGTAGAGGTTGTGGCTCGAGACCACGCGGTAGTCGCCGGCCGGTGCCACGTACATGCCCTCGTAGGCCTCGCGGTCGGCGCCGAGCGCGGTGTCGGGCAGGGCGGTGGCCGCCGGCACGCCGACGCCGGCCTGCACGACCTCGACCGCGGCGGCGCTCGCCACCGAGATCTGGGTGAGGCCGTTGTACTCGTTGGCCTGGCCGGTGACGCGCACGAGGTCGCCGATGGCGCCCGGGGTGCTCGCCGCGGCGTTGCCGAGGTAGACGAAGACGCCGTCGGAGGCGCCCGGGGTCGCGTCGGCCTCGCCGCCCGACCCCTGGGTCTGGATGTAGATGCCGCGGAATCCGCCGGTGCGCTCGTCAGCGGTGACGACGCCCTCGACGGTGACGACGGTGCCGGCCAGCGGGGTCGCGGCGCCGGTGCCCTGCACCTCGGCGATGGTGTTGGTGACGTCGGCGGCCTGCGCCGGCGTCGCTGCGAGCAGCCCGGTCGCGAGCGTGCCGACGGCAACGGTCGCGAGCGCAGGCCACCTTCGGGTGTTGCGGCGATGCATGATTCTCCCTCCGAGTCACCCCCACGCGGGGGACGCACTGACCAGAGCATAGGAGCGCCCACCGACCGTGCCAAGGGGTCGGCGCGCATTCCTCGGGCCGATTTCACGCGTTGTTCACGGCTGCTGCGCAGATGAGCGATCACCCTCGTTCGCGGCGCTCGAATGCGCACTCACGGCAGCCCCGACCGGTCGCCGGACCCGCACCGGCGAGCAGCCGGACGGCCGAGGCATCCCTCGTCGTCTGGCACGCTTGGAGCACCATGCTCACCGCGGTCCTCTCGCTCACCGGCGCCCTCGTCTTCGGCACCGCCGACTTCCTCGGCGGGCTCGCGGCCAAGCGCCTCGGCGCCGTGGTCGCGACCGCGGTCTCCGCGCTCGCCGGCCTCGTCGCCCTCGGCCTCGCCGCGCCGCTCGTCGGTGGCGCCTGGTCGGCGGCCGA
>JBDIAF010000147.1:0-5126 GCA_039812245.1 Agromyces sp.
CGTCGGCCGCCGAGGTGGAGGAGCTCGCGAAGTCGGTCGACGACAACGGCGGCGCGTACTTCGTCCCGGCGTTCTCGGGGCTCTTCGCCCCGTACTGGCGACCGGATGCCCGTGGCGCGCTCGTGGGGCTCACCCGCTACGTGAACAAGGGCCACATCGCGCGCGCCGCCCTCGAGGCGATCGCGTTCCAGACCCGCGACGTCATCGAGGCCGTCAACGCCGACGCGGGCGTCGACCTCACCGAGCTGCGCGTCGACGGCGGCGCGACCGCCAACGACACGCTGCTGCAGTTCCAGGCCGACATCCTGGGCGTGCCGGTCGTGCGGCCCGTCGTCGCCGAGACGACCGCGCTCGGCGCCGCCTACGCCGCGGGCCTCGCGGTCGGGTTCTGGTCGAGCCTCGACGAGCTCGCCCAGAACTGGCAGGAGGACACGCGCTGGACGCCGCAGATGGACGAGGCCGAGCGCGCCCGCCTCGACCGCAACTGGAAGAAGGCGGTCACGAAGACCCTCGACTGGGTCGACGCCGACGTCAGCTGACGCGGGCCCGACGAGACCGGCGGCGGGTCGGATGCATGGGGGTGCATCCGGCCCGCCGCCTTCGTGCGCAGGCGTCGCTCCGCGTGCGCGGCGGATGACTCAGAGCCGGACGACGAGCTCGCTCGCCGCCTCGACGAGCGTCGTGGCCGTGACCACGCCGGCCGCCTCGGCGTCGCGCGCGTCGGCCTGCTCGGCGCTGACGCCGTGGCGGTCGAGCCAGACGCCGACGAGACCGGCACGGGCGGCGCCGATGGCGTCGGTGCGCAGGCGGTCGCCGACGTAGGCGGCCGAGCCCACGGGCGCCGTCGCGGCGAAGCGGTCGAGTGCGAGCCGGAAGATGCGGGCGTCGGGCTTCGCCACGCCGACGTCGCCCGAGGCGACGATGTGCTCGACCCGGCCGCCGAGCTCGAGCCTGGCGATCTTCGCGAGCTGGAAATCGAGCTCGCCGTTCGTGATGATGCCGAAGCGGACCCCGGGCAACCCGCGCTCGAGCGCAGCGAAGCACGCGGCGACATCGTCGTGCAGGCGCCAGGCGGCGCGGTAGTGCTCGAAGTACTCGTCGAACCAACGGCCGGCCGCATCGTCGTCGAGCGCATCGCCGTGCGCGAGTGCGAACTCGCGGGCGCGCGCCCGGCGCTGGCCCTCGAAGCTCAGCTCTCCGGCGAGGTACGCGTGGTAGTGCCGCTCTTCGAGATCGTGCCAGAGCTGCTGTGCGGCGGCGCCGACGGGTTCGTATGCGCGCACGCGCATGTAGCCGTCGATACCGTCGAGCACCGCCTCGCGGTGCGCCATGAGCGTGTCGTCGAGGTCGAACATCACCACGGGCGAGCCGCCCCGGCCGGGCGCGCCGGCGCCGGCCGCGGCAGAGGCAGCGCCCTTCGGCTCAGCGGCGGCGGAGGAAGCCGACACGCTCGTACACCTCGCCGAGCACCCGCTCGGACCGCTCGGCCGCCTTGTCGGCGCCGATCGCGAGCAGCCGATCGAGTTCGGCGGGGTCGTCGAGCAGCTCGAGCGTGCGGGTGCGGAACGGCGTGAGCGTCTCGACGACGAGCTCGGCGAGCTCCTTCTTCAGGTCGCCGTAACCCCTGCCCGCGAACCGCGCCTCGATCTCGGCGATCGTCTCGCCGCTCGTCGCCGCATAGATGTCGAGCAGGTTCGAGATGCCCGGCTTCGCCTCGCGGTCGTAGCGGATCTCGCGCTCGGTGTCGGTGACCGCGCTCTTGATCTTCTTGGCGGTGACGTTCGGCTCGTCGAGCAGCTTGATCAGCCCGGCCTCGGAGGCCGCCGACTTCGACATCTTCGCGGTGGGCTCCTGCAGGTCGTAGATTCGCGCCGAGGTCTCGGGGATGTACGCCTCGGGGATGACGAACGTCTCGCCGAAGCGCGAGTTGAAGCGCTGGGCGAGGTCACGGGTGAGTTCGAGGTGCTGGCGCTGGTCGTCGCCCACGGGCACGAGGTTCGTGCCGTAGAGCAGGATGTCGGCCGCCATCAGGACGGGGTAGGTGAAGAGCCCCACCGTGGTGGCCTCGGCGCCGTAGCGCTGCGACTTGTCCTTGAACTGGGTCATGCGGCTCGCCTCGCCGAAGCCGGTGAGGGTGCCGAGCACCCAGGCGAGCTCGGTGTGCGCCGGCACGTGAGACTGCACGAAGAGCGTCGAGCGCGCGGGATCGACCCCGGCGGCGAGGTACTGGGCGGCGGTGCGCCGCGTGCTCTCGCGAAGCGCGGCGGGGTCTTGCGCGACGGTGATCGCGTGCAGGTCGACGACGCAGTAGATCGGGTCGACCGTGTCCTGCAGGGCGACCCAGTTGATCAGGGCGCCGAGGTAGTTGCCGAGGTGCAGGGAGTCGCTCGACGGCTGCATGCCGGAGAAGACGATCGGGCGGGCGGAGTTCATCGGAGTGGTTCCTCGAGGGATGGGTGACGCGGAGGCGGTTGGGGCGGCGTGGCCGCCGGTCGTGTCGTCGGTGCGGCGTCAGATCGCGTAGTCGACGACGACGGGAGCGTGGTCGGACCATCGCTCGTCGTAGGCCGCGGCGCGGTCGACCGTGTAGTTCACGACCTTCGCCGCGAGCTGCGGGGTGGCGAGCTGGTAGTCGATGCGCCAGCCCGTGTCGTTGTCGAAGGCCTGGCCGCGCTGCGACCACCAGGTGTAGGGGCCGTCGACCTCGCCCGCCCACTTGCGGCCGATGTCGATCCAGCCGAGGCCGGCGCCGTCGTTGTAGCCGGGCTCGCCCTCTGCGCCGAGGAAGCGGTCGAAGTAGGCCCGCTCCTCGGGCAGGAAGCCGGCGCGCTTGACGTTGCCCTTCCAGTTCTTGATGTCGAGCGTGCGGTGCCCGACGTTGAGGTCGCCCATGATGACGGCCTGCTCGGAGTGCGCGGCGAGCTGGGGGAGTCGCTCGACCATGGCGTCGAGGAACTTGTACTTCTCGACCTGCTTGGGGGTGTCGACCTCGCCCGAGTGCACGTAGGTGCTGACCACGGTGACGACCTGCCCGTCGACCTGGTAGTCGGCCTCGAGCCAGCGGCCGGCGCTGTCGAAGTCGACCGGACCGAACTCGACCCGGTGGATCGAGGCCTGGTGGCGGCTCGCGAGCGCGACGCCGGCGCGGCCCTTCGCGGTCGCGGGGTCGTGCAGCACGTCCCACTCGTCGCCGAGGAGGGCGACGAGGTCGTCGGTCGAGGCGCGGACCTCTTGCAGGGCGAGGATGTCGACGTCGCGCGTCGCGAGCCAGTCGCCCATGCCCTTGCGGAATGCCGCACGCACTCCGTTGACGTTGACGCTGGCGATACGGAGCGGCTTCGAGGGCATGGATCGATCCTACGGGAGCCCTCCGACACCCGCGGACGGCAGGTCTCAGGGGCGGCGCGGTGCGCGCGACCGCGCCGCGACGGGCGGCGCCTCGCGCTCGAGGTCGTCCAGCTGCTGCTGCGCGTCGGCGAGGCGGCGGCGCGCGGCGAAGCGGCCGAGCCATCCGGATGCCTCGAGCTCGCGCTGCGCCTCGCGCACCCTGACCCGGGCCGCGGTGACGAGGGCCCGGCGCTCCTCGGCGAGCCGTTCGGCCTCGAGCTGCTCGGGGGTGACCAGTCGCAGGCTCTCGTTCGCATCGGCCGTCTCGACGGCGATCCACGCGGCGGCGACGAGGATCACGATGCTCGTGAGGTGGAACCACAGCAGCAGGCCGATGAACACCGCGAACGTCGCGAGCAGCGGGTTGCGCGTCGTGCCCGACAGCAGCAGGCCGCTGAACAGCTGCAGCACCGAGAGCGCCGCGGAGCCGAGCAGCGAACCGGTCCACATCCGCCGCCAGGGCACGCTCGCGCCCGAGAGGAAGCGGAAGAGCACCGCGAGCGCGAGCGTGTCGATGACGAAGACGAGCAGCAGCGTGCCGAACTGCACCGTGATGGTGAACCAGCCCGAGCTCGAGTCCCAGCCGAGCATGCCGAACGCCCAGTCGGTGAGCGAGGTGGTCGCCAGCGACACCAGCGCCGCGAGGAACAGCACGGCGCCGAACACGAGGCCCGCCACGAGGTCGCGGGCCTTCAGCAGCAGGTAGGCCCGCTTGTCCTTCGGCAGCCCGAAGATGCTGCGCACCGCGATGCGGGCGTAGGTGATCCAGCCGATCGCCGTCCAGAGCAGGCCGCCGAGGGCGATGGCGCCGGTCCAACCGAAGACGCCCGTGCTCACGCTGACGGCGGCGTTGAGGTCGTCGGTCGTGATGATGCCGTTCGGCCCGACGAGGCCCGGCGCGAGCGTGTTCACCAGCGTGAACAGCGCGGTCATCGCGTCCTCGTTGCTCGTGAGCCAGATGCCCGCGACGGCGAAGCCCACGTACACGGCGGCGAACACCGCGAACAGCGCCTCGTAGCTGAGGCCGGCGGAGAGGATGAAGCCGTTCTGCGCCAGGAACCGCCGCCACACGCGAACGGGGAAGAGCGCCATCGTGCGGTTGGTGAGGTCGGTCACCTTCTGGATGGGTTCGTCGAACCGCTCGCGCAGGGGTGCTGCGACGGCTTCGAGGCGGTCCTTCGCCGAGCCCGCTCCGTCTTCGGCCGGTGGGCCGGCAGGGGCGGTTCCGGGGCTGGATGCCTCGGCGGGCACGGCGCGTCCGCCGCCCTGCCTGCCTCGCCCGATCACGCTCCAACCCTAGCGAGCGCGCCGCATTCCGGTCGCGCACCGAGGCCGCGACCGGCGACGGGATACCCCCTGTTCGTGTGTCGCGCGGGCTCTGGCGGGCTGCTCGACCGTCTGCGAAGATGCGAGCATCTCTCGCGTTGTGGCGCGAGCACCCGAACACCCGAGAACGACACCCGAACACCCGAGAACGAACACCCGAACCCGATTACCCGTTGACTCGCAACCCGAGCCGGCCTTCACCCGAGAAGCCTGGAGCAGTCATGTCCCGCACGTCGCACGTCCGTCGTACCCGCGAACGCCGCCTCGATCCCCGGCCCGGCCTGGCCGCGGTCGTCGTCGGGGCCCTGGTCCTCCTGGGCGCCCCGGCGATGGCCGCGGCCGAGGACCTCCCAGCCGACCCGGCCGCCGCCGTCGGCAGCGCAGAGCCCGGCGCCCAGGAGCAGGCGGCGCCG
>JBDIAF010000148.1:0-4978 GCA_039812245.1 Agromyces sp.
CCTGGCGCTCTCGGGGCGAGGGGGCGAGCCGGTCGACGAGCACCGCCGCGGGCTCGCCGACGCTCGGCGCGACGAGATCGATCGCCTCGGCCCCCTCGATGCGTTCGCCGAGCGGCGCGAGCGCGGCGAGCTCGGCCGCGGCGAGCGGCAGCGACTCCACCGGCACCACGCGTCGGCTGCGCGCGGCGTACGGGCCGACGAGGCCGCGCTCGTCGACGTGCAGGCGCACCCTCGTGCGCCAGCCCGTGCCGTTCTCGACGTCGACCTCGGCGGCGAGCTCGGGGTCGACCGCGTCCACCACGACCTCGCGGTCGACGCCGCCCATGCGGCGCAGCGCATCGGAGAGCACCTCGGACTTCAGCGCGCGCTGGCGCCCGATCGCGATGTGCCCGAACTCGGCGCCGCCGGCGCGGCGCTCGGGGTCGCGATCGACGGACGCCTCGGCCCAGACGTGCTCGCGGCGATCGGGCGAGGCGTCGAGCACCTCGACCGTGTCGGCGCGCCAGAACGCCGGCTTCGAGGCATCCGTCACCCGCGCGCGCACCCGCTCGCCCGGGATCGCGTCGGCGACGAAGACGACGCGCCCCTCGTGTCTGGCGACGGCGACGCCGCCGTGGGCGATGCGTTCGACCTCGAGGTCGAGCAGGTCTCCGAGCATGCAACGAGCATCCCACAGGCGGCGCACGGCGGCCTCGCCCGAGCACGCCGCCCGAGCACGCCGCCGAGCCCGCGACTGGGCGAGACCGCGCCGCGGCGGGCAGGATGGGGACATGCGCCTGTATCTCGCCTCGACCTCGCCGGCCCGACTCCAGACCCTGCGCGCGGCCGGAATCGAGCCGATCGCCGTCGCCCCCGGCGTCGACGAGCGCGCCGCCGTCGACCGCCACGAGGCGCTGCACGGCCCGCTCGGGGTGGAGTCGATGGTGCAGCTGCTCGCGCAGGCGAAGGCCGAGGCGCTGCTCGGGCGCGAGCCCGGCGGCGACCCCATCGACGGCCTGATCCTCGGCGGCGACTCCGCCTTCCTCGTCGACGGCCGCATCCACGGCAAGCCGCACACCCCCGAGGTCGCGCGGGAGCGCTGGCTCGCGCAGAACGGCCGCAGCGGCGACCTCTGGTCGGGGCACTGGCTGATCGACCACCGAGGCGGTCGGATGAACCGCGCCGTGGGCCGGGCCGACGTCGCCACGGTTCGCTTCGCCGAGCTCGACGAGGCCGAGATCGACGCGTACATCGCGAGCGGCGAGCCGCTCCAGGTCGCCGGCGCGTTCACGGTCGACAGCCTCGGCGGCCCGTTCATCCGCGCGGTCGAGGGCGACCCCTCGACCGTCGTCGGGCTCTCGCTGTCGACGCTGCGCGAACTGGTTCGCGAGCTCGGCGTCGCCTGGCCCTCGCTCTGGAACCGCTGAGCACCGCCCGGCGCGATTGTCGACGCCCGCAAGAGGCATCCGGTCTTTTTGTAGAGCGCACTCAAAGCCGAGGGCCGCAGTGCCAATAGGCTTGGGAACTATGCCGCGCATCACCAAGGTCCTCATCGCCAACCGTGGCGAGATCGCCGTCCGCGTCATCCGCGCCGCGCGCGACGCCGGTATCGGGTCGGTCGCCGTCTACGCCGACCAGGATCGCGACGCCCGGCACGTGAAGCTCGCCGACGAGGCGTACGCGCTCGACGGCGCCACGAGCGCCGACACCTACCTCGTCATCGACAAGATCCTCTCGGTCGCGCGCCGCTCGGGCGCCGACGCGGTGCACCCCGGCTACGGCTTCCTCGCCGAGAACCCCGACTTCGCCCGCGCGGTCATCGCCGCGGGCCTCGTGTGGATCGGCCCCTCGCCCGAGGCGATCGAACGCCTCGGCGACAAGGTCTCGGCTCGGCACGTCGCCGAGAAGGTGGGCGCGCCGCTCGCGCCCGGCACGCTCAACCCCGTCGCGGATGCCTCCGAGGTGCTCGACTTCGTCGACGTGCACGGCCTCCCCGTCGCCATCAAGGCGGCGTTCGGCGGCGGCGGCCGCGGCCTCAAGGTCGCCCGCACCCGCGAAGAGGTGCCCGAGCTGTTCGACTCGGCCACCCGCGAGGCGGTCGCCGCCTTCGGGCGCGGCGAGTGCTTCGTCGAGAAGTACCTCGACAAGCCGCGCCACGTCGAGACCCAGTGCCTCGCCGACCAGCACGGCAACGTCGTCGTCGTCTCGACCCGCGACTGCTCGCTGCAGCGGCGCCACCAGAAGCTCGTCGAAGAGGCGCCGGCGCCGTTCCTCACCGAGGCGCAGGTCGAGGCGCTGTACGCCTCGTCGAAGGCCATCCTCAAGGAGGTCGGCTACGTCGGCGCCGGCACCTGCGAGTTCCTCATCGGCGCCGACGGCACCGTCTCGTTCCTCGAGGTGAACACGCGCCTGCAGGTCGAGCACCCCGTCTCGGAGGAGGTCACGGGCCTCGACCTCGTGCGCGAGCAGTTCCGCCTCGCCGAGGGCGGCGTGCTCGACTACCCCGACCCCGTCACGACGGGCCACTCGTTCGAGTTCCGCATCAACGGCGAGGACCCGGGGCGCGGCTTCCTTCCGGCGCCCGGGCCCATCCACCAGCTCCGCTTCCCGGGCGGCCCCGGCATCCGGGTCGACTCGGGCGTCACGAGCGGCGACGAGATCTCGGGCGCCTTCGACTCGCTGCTCGCGAAGCTCATCGTCACCGGCAAGGACCGCGCCGAGGCGCTCTCCCGCGCCCGCCGCGCGCTCGACGAGTTCGAGGTCGCCGGCCTGCCGACCGTGCTGCCGTTCCACCGCGACATCGTGAACAACCCGGCCTTCGCACCCGAGGGCGACGCGCCGTTCACCGTGTACACCCGATGGATCGAGACCGAGTACGAGAACCACCTCGAGCCCTGGTCGGGCGAGCTGGAGGAGACCCGGGGCCCGGCAGCGCGCAGCAACGTCGTCGTCGAGGTCGACGGCCGCCGCATCGAGGTCTCGCTGCCGAAGAAGCTGCTGAGCGGCGGCGGCGCCTCGGCCGGCGTCGCCACCGGGGGCCCGGCCCCGCGCCGGCGTTCGGGTGCGCACTCGGTCGACACGGCCACCGGCGACGCCGTCAAGGCGCCCATGCAGGCCACGGTCGTGAAGCTCGCCGTCGCCGAGGGCGACAAGGTCGTCAAGGGCGACCTCGTGCTCGTGCTCGAGGCGATGAAGATGGAGCAGCCCATCACCGCCCACAAGGACGGCGTGATCGGCACGATCAACGCCGAGCCGGGCGCCACGGTGTCGAGCGGGCACCTGCTGCTCTCGATCGCCGACGCATAGGGTCTCGCACCCGAGCGCGGGGCCCGGCTACTCGGCTCCCTGCGCCGTCGGCAGCTCGACCTCGCTCACCCGTTCGCCCGCGAGCCGCGAGCGGCGACGGCCGTAGAGCAGGTAGACGACGAGCCCGAGGGCGAGCCACACGAGGAAACGCACCCAGGTGAGCGTCGTGAGGTTCAGCATGAGCCAGAGGCAGAGCGCCGCCGACAGGATCGGCAGCACGGGCGACCATGGCACCCTGAAGCCGCGCGGCAGATCGGGCCGGGTGCGGCGCAGGACGACGATGCCGATCGAGACGAGCACGAACGCCGAGAGCGTGCCGATGTTGATCATCTCCTCGAGCAGGCCGACGTCGGTGAAGGCCGCCACGAGCGCGACGACCGCGCCGCCGATGATCTGGATGCGCGCGGGCGTCTTGGTGTGCTCGGTCGTCTTCGACAGCCAGCGCGGCAGCAGCCCGTCGCGGCTGAGGGCGAAGACGATGCGCGAGAGCCCGAGCAGCAGCACCATGATGACGGTGGTGAGTCCCGCGATCGCCCCGAGCGAGATGACGGCCGAGGCCCAGTCCTGCCCGACGAGCCGGAAGGCGGTAGCGAGCGAGGGGCTCTCCTCCTCCGCGAGCTTGCGGTACGACACCATGCCGGTCATCACGATCGACACGAGCACGTAGAGCGCGGTCACGATGCCGAGACCGAGGAAGATGCCGCGGGGCAGCCGTTTCTGGGGCTCCCGCACCTCCTCCGCGCTCGTGGCGACCACGTCGAAGCCGATGAAGGCGAAGAACACGAGGGATGCCGCGGCGAGCATGCCGAAGACGCCGTACTGCGCGGGCGCAGCCCCCGTGAACCAGCTGAACAGCGATTGCGTCCAGGCATCCGACGCCCCGCCCTCGGTGGGCACGGCCTCGGGGATGAACGGCGTGAAGTTCGCCGCGTTCACGAAGAAGAAGCCGGCCACGATCACGAACAGCACGATGGCCACCTTGATGATCGTGAACACCGCGCCGACGCGCGCCGTGAGCTTCGTGCCCGCGACGAGCAGGGCGGTGAACACGGCGACGACGAGGAACGCCGGCCAACTCACCTCGAGCCCGCCGATCGAGAACGTCGCCGGGAACGGCACGCCGAAGGCGAGCAGCGCCTCGCCGAGGTAGACGCCCCAGTACTTCGCGAGCACCGCGGCGGCGGTGAACATCTCGAGGATGAGGTCCCAGCCGATGATCCACGCGAGCAGCTCGCCCATGGTCGCGTAGGTGAAGGTGTATGCGCTCCCGGCGACGGGCACCGTCGAGGCGAACTCCGCGTAGCACATGATGGCGAGGCCGCAGGTGATCGCGGCGAGCACGAAGGAGAGGATGACGCTCGGCCCCGCGAAGTTCGCCGCGGCCTGGGCGCCGACCGAGAAGATGCCGGCGCCGACCGCGACGGCGATGCCCATGAGCGCGAGGTCCCAGGTGCCGAGCGAGCGTCTGAGGCTGCGCGACTCGTCGGCCGAGTCGGCCAGCGACGCCTCGACGGATTTCACGCGCCAGTCCATGAGCCCTCCCCGATGGCCGGGCGCCGCGGCGACGCCACGACGCGTCCAGCCCCAGCGTACGGCCACGCCCCGCGTCGTGCGAGGCTCGCCTCACCGGGTCGGATGCCTCCGGCCCGCGCCGAGCGTCGCCGGGCGAGTGCCACGGGCGTCCGTTCGTCCA
>JBDIAF010000149.1:0-4922 GCA_039812245.1 Agromyces sp.
CGACGTCGCCCTCGCAGGCGCCCGACCAGCCGGGGCCGGCGGGCACGACACCGCCGCTGCGGAAGGCCTCGGCGGCAGCGCGGGCGCGCTCGTCGGCGGCCTCGTTCATGGGGTGGCCGACGTGGCCCTTCACCCACTCGAAGCGGTAGCGGCGCCCTGCGATCGCCTCGTCGATCTGCTGGAGGATCTCGACGTTCATGACCGGCTTGCCGTCGGCCTTGCGCCAGCCCTTGCGCTTCCAGCCGGGCATCCACTTCGTGACCGAGTTGATGACGTACTGGCTGTCGCACTGCACGAGCAGCTCGTCGTCGAGGTGCGCGGTGGCGCGGAACAGCTCGAGCACGGCGGTGAGCTCGCCGACGTTGTTGGTGCTGTGCCGCCACCCGCCGGCCGCCCAGCAGTCGTCGGCGACGTACCAGGCCCAGCCGGCCGGGCCGGGGTTGCCGAGTGCCGAGCCGTCCGCGGCGGCGATGATCATGCGTCCTCCTGCGTTTCGCGTGCGGCGCCCATGCTATCGGCGGGCGCCGACGCAGCGACCGGTGCGACGGCCGTGTCGAGGCCGCACCGGGTTCGTGGCCCGCGAACAGGGGACGGTAATGTAGCTCCGTGCGCCGACGGGCGCAGCGGTGCGAGAAGGGGTGAGCACGATCGAGGTCGACTTCAACAACCTCGCTCTGGCCGAGCAGGTGCTCGAGCGCCAGGGCGGGCACAGCCGCGCGATGAAGGACCATCTGCGCCAGTACGCCACGCTCGATGCGGGCGACATGGGGCTCATCCTGCAGATGCTGCTGCCGATCAACGAGGCGCTGCTCGACCTCGCCGACCAGGCGCTCGACCTCTCGGCGCGGGTCTTCGACGAGGGCGCCGCCCGCATGGGCCAGACCCGCGAGACCTACGTCGAGGCCGAGCGCGAGGCGCACGAGCGCATCGCGGCCGTGGCCCGGCAGCTGGGCGTGAATTCGCCGCCGTACTCGCCGCCCGCATCGCCCGCCCTCGGGGCGCCGTTGAACGGAGCCCCCTCGCGCTACGGCGAGCCCGACGGCAACCTGTTCAACCAGGCCTTCTGGGACGGCTACAGCGCCGCGGAGTGGGCCCACGAGACCGGGCAGCAGGCCGGCGACCGGGTGAAGGCCGGCCTCTCGGGGCAGCGCACGGTGACCGAGGCGTGCGACGTGCGCTCGTTCCTGGTGACGCCGCACGCCGACGACCCCGAGATCGAGAACGTGCGCTGGAGCGCCGGCGTCATCTTCGGCGGCGTCGACTGGATCTTCGAGAAGCTGTTCGGCTACTCGCTGCTCGAGGAGATCACGAAGCCCTTCACCGGCAACTGGACGCGGATGAAGGAGGGGGCCTTCGCGTGGACGCACACGAGCGACGCCCTCAACGGCCTCTCGCAGAACGCCGCGGGCCTGCTGCCGGCGATGGCGAGCTGGACGGGCAAGGGCTCCGAGGCGTTCCTCGTGGCCGCCGGCGCGGTGTCGCAGGCCCACGCCGTGCTGAGCGGGCCGGCCGGCACCGTGTCGACGATGCTCAAGGGGCTGGCCATCGCCGCCAAGGAGGCGGCGAAGCTCATCCTCAAGATCCTGCGCAAGATCCAGGACCGGCTGCTCGTGCTCGCGGCCGAGGCCGCGGTACCGGTCGCCGGCTGGGTGGCCGCGGCGGTCACCGCCGGCATCAGCCTCGTCGACCTCACGCAGGACGTGCTCAAGGCGTACAAGTACGTGAACATCGTGTACGACGTGGTGTCGGGGATGGTGTCGGGCATCTCGAACCTCTCCGACTCGGCGTTCCGGATGGCGGATCTGGTCGAGGGCCTGGCCCGCGGCGCGGCGGCGAGGGTGTGATGGACATCGAGGAGATGCTGCGCGGGGCGATCGAGCGCCTGCAGGCGGCGAACGCGGAGCTCGACGCCGAGATCGAGGCCGAGCGCTCGCAGAACGACGAGGCGCGCCAGAACCTGGCCGAACGCGCCCGAAAGGGCGAGCTCGGCGCCGACTGGCAGCGCGTGCAGCAGCGCATCGACCTCGGCGAGACCTCGCTCGAGGCGGTGTTCTCCGGCGCGGACGAGTCGCAGGCCGCCCGCGCGCTGCGCGAGCGCTCGCAGGCGAACCTGGGCGAGCTGGCCGAGGAGTGGCGGCGCGAGGACGAGACGGACGACGGCGACGAGCCGAGTCCGGCCGCCGTGGTCTCGCACGCCTCGGCCGAGTCCTCCGAGCACTACGCCGCGGCGGTCGAGCGCATCGCCCAGTCGCTGCGTTCGATCGGCCGCGACGTCCCCGGCCGGAACTTCTGAGAGGTGATGACGTGTCCGACTTCCGTGTGACCCCCGAGAGCCTCAGCACCTCCGCGACGACCCTGGGCACCGCCCACGGCGAGCTCAGCGGGCAACTCGACCGGTTCCAGAGCGCGGCCAACGCGCTCACGGGCCAGTGGGCCGGCGCGGCCCAGCAGGCGTTCGTCAGCCGCTACGCGGGGTGGAGCGCCGACATGGCGCACCTGTCGGCCGTGCTCGAACAGGCCTCGGCCGCCGCGGCCGAGGTCGCCGAGGGCTACCGTGCGGCCGACGAACGCGTCGGCGCCCTCTGGGGCATGTGAGCGTGGGCGACGCCGACGACGCCCGCTTCGTCGACCTCGCGCACCAGGGCGCGCTCACGGGGCGCCGGCTCGTGCTGCGCTACTCGCCGTCCGACGCGGTGCGCCTCGGCACCGATCAGCTGCTCGCCCAGGGCTTCGCCCGCCGCGAAGAGGACGTCGACGCGAAGCTGCGCGCCGAGGGCTCGCCATGGACCGCCCAGGCGCTGCGCATCGGCGATCGGGCGAAGTCATGGCGACGGGGGATCGTCGCCGATCTCGTCGAGGACTTCGTCCCGGTCGACCTCATCCCCGGCCTGCGCCGCGGCATCGCGCCGACCGTCGCCATGGTCGCCGCGCGGGCCCTTCCCGACGGCTCGACCGAGTTGTACGTGATGCCGCTCAGCGCCAAGACGGGCGACCCGAGCGGGAGCTTCGGCGCCGCGCCGCTCGTGCGCGCGGCCATCGCAGGGGTGCGCGAGACCGCGGAGGCCGACGGGGCGTTCGTCTCCGCCGACGCGCCCGTGCTCGGCGTCGCCGACCCCGACTGCCCCGCTTCGAGGGCGAAGGCGACCACGCTGCTCGGCAGGCTGTGAGCCGGGCGCCGACCCGCCCGGGCCGCATGTCGGCGGTGCGGCATAGACTCGTCCGGTGAGTCTGCAGGGTCTGAACACGGCGCTCTCGCGCGCCTCCACGATCGATCGCGCCCTCGCAGAGGCCCAGCGGAGCGCCGACTTCTCGGCGCCGACGGGGCTCGACGCCCCGTTGCTCGCGGGGCTGCTCGGGCGCCGCACGGCCGCGGGCCGGGCACCGGTGCTGCTCGCGATCACGGCGACGAGCCGCGAGGGCGAGGCGCTGCGCAGCTCGCTGGCGCCCTACCTTCCGCACGACGCCGAACTCGTCGAGTTCCCCGCCTGGGAGACGCTGCCGCACGAGCGGCTCTCGCCGAGTGCCGAGACGGTGGGCCGACGCCTGCACGCGCTGCGGCGCCTGCAGGAGCGCGCGGGCGGGGCGGGCCCGGGGCATCCGCTCGTGGTCGTCGCCTCCGTGCGCGCCGCCCTGCAACCGCTCGCCGACAACCTCGCCGAGCTCGAGCCGATCGAGCTCGTCGCCGGCGCGCGCGGGCACGACCTCGCGCAGATCGCGCTGCGCCTCGTCGACCTCGCCTACGCCCGGGTCGACATGGTGTCGCGCCGCGGCGAGTTCGCCGTCCGCGGCGGCATCCTCGACGTCTTCCCGCCGACCGCCGACCACCCCGTGCGCGTCGAGTTCTTCGGCGACGAGGTCGAGGAGCTGCGGGCCTTCTCCGTCGCCGACCAGCGCTCGCTGCCCGACCCCGTCGAGCGCGTGACGCTGGCGCCGAGCCGCGAGCTGCTGCTCACCCCGGCCGTCCGGCAGCGGGCGCGCGAGATGGTGCACGAGTTCCCGAGCCTGTCGGGCATGCTGGAGAAGATCGCCGAGGGCATCCCGGTCGAGGGCATGGAATCGCTCGCGCCCGCGCTGCTCGAGCGCCTGGTGCCGATCGCGCACTACCTGCCGGCCGAGGCATCCGTCGCCGTCATCGCCCCCGAGCGCGTCGCAGGCCGGGCCGCGAGCCTCGCCGAGACCAACCGCGAGTTCCTCGCCGCCGCCTGGAGCGCCGCGACGGTGGGGGCGGGCGCGCCCATCGACCTCGACGCCGGCGACTTCCTGAGCCTTCGCGAGCTGCGCGACGCGACGATGTTCAGCGCGCCCGGCGAGCCCGACCCCGCACGCGTCTGGTGGACCCTGTCGCCCTTCGACGCCGGCGAGGCGGCCGAGGACGTCGAGCTCGATTCCTCGTACGTGCGCGTCGCGGCGAACGCGATGCCGAGCTTCCAGGGCAACGTCTCGGGCGCCGTCGACCACGTCGCCGCGCGCCTCGGCGAGGGCTGGTCGCTCGTCGTCGCGGCCGCCGGCCAGGGCCTCGTCGAACGCGCCCGCGACGTGCTCGCCGACGCGGGGCTCGCCGGGCGCATCGTCGACGAGGTGCCCGACTCGCTCGAGCCGGGCGTCGCCTACCTCGTGCAGGCCGACGCGGCACGCGGCTTCGAGGTGCCGGAGGCGAAGCTCGGGCTCATCGCAGAGGCCGAGTTCTACGGCCGCTCGGCCGGCTACGACGCGCGCGCCGGCAAGAAGCTCGCGACCCGCCGGCGCAACGTGGTCGACCCGCTGCAGCTGAAGCCGGGCGACTACGTCGTGCACTCCACGCACGGCATCGGCAGGTTCGTCGAGCTCGTGCAGCGCGAGGTCGCGACGGGCACGCGTCCCAAGGGGCCGAGCCGCACGGCCGGCATCGCCGGCCAGCCCACGACCGTGCGCGAGTACCTCGT
>JBDIAF010000150.1:0-4909 GCA_039812245.1 Agromyces sp.
CGACTACCTGGCCGTCGCGCCCGAGGTCGTGCGGGTGCGGCGCTAGCTGCCGATCGCCTTCGATCCGGATGCCTCTCGGCTGCGCCGGCTCGAGGGGGAGGCTCGCGAGCGATTCGAGCAGCTCGGCGCCGCGTGGAACCTCGGCGGCTCGGTCGGCCGGGTGCTCGCCGCGCTCGACCGCACGGCGCCCGCCGGGTAGCGCGCTGCCCGTCGGTCGAGGAGCCCACCCCGCCGGTCGAGTAGCGCACCCCGCCGGTCGAGTAGCGCACCCCGCCGGTCGAGTAGCGAAGCGTATCGAGACCCGGGTGCGAGAGGTCTCGATGTGGCGCCGGCGCGCCTACTCGACCGGCGGGTGGGTTGTCGGTCGAGGGCGACGGAGGAGCGTATCGAGACCTGCTCACGGGGTCTCGATATGGCGCTGGCGCGCCTACTCGACCGGCGGGTGGGGTTGTCGGTCGAGTAGCGACGGAGGAGCGTATCGAGACCAGGGTGCGGGGTCTCGGTACGGCGCTGGCGCGCCTACTCGACCGGCGGTGGGGGTCGTCGGTCGAGTAGCGACGGAGGAGCGTATCGAGACCTGCTGGCGGGGTCTCGGTACGGCGCTGCGCGCCTACTCGACCGACGGGAGCCGCCTACTCGACCGCCGGGGCGCTATTCGACCGGCGGGGGCGGGGCGACCGAGCGGCGCTCGACGAGGCGCTGCTCGAACACCGTCGTCGCCGTGGGCGAGCCGTCGCCGCCGATGCGCTGCAACAGTCGGCGCGCGGCCTCGGCGCCGATCTCGTGGATCGGCTGCGACATGACGGTGATGCCGGGCGTGGTGAGGCCCGTCCAGTCGGCGTCGTCGAAGGAGACGAGCGAGAGCTCGTCGGGGATGCCGACCCCCCGCGCGCGGGCGGCGCGGAAGACGGCGAGGGCGACGAGGCTGTCGGAGGCGATGACGGCCGTCGCCGGCTCGGCGGAGTCGAGGATGCGGGCGACGAGGGTCTCGACGCCGTCGCGGCGGGCGTTCAGGTGCACGTGCCGCTCGGGGTGCGGCACGCCGGCCTCGGCGAGGGTGTCGGTGAAGCCCTGCACGCGTTCGGCGACCGATGACGACGAGAGCACGTCGCCGAGGCGGTACTCGCCCGGGTGGGCGAGCGTCGAGATGAAGGCGATGCGGCGGTGCCCGGCCTCGAGCAGCAGCCGGGTGAGGCGCTTGGCGCCGCTGCGGTTGGCGGCGATGACGGCGTCGACCTCGAGCCCGTGCACGGTTCGGTCGAAGAGCACGAGGGGCCGGCCGGCGTCGACCACCGCCTGCAGGTTGCCGGTCGCGATCGACGAGGCCGGCGCGACGAGCAGGCCGTCGACGCGCTTGGCCAGCTGCACGCCGATCGCCTTCGCCTCGGCGGCCGGCTCCTCGTCGGAGTTCGAGAGGATGAGGTCGTATCCGGCGGCCGCGGCGACGTCGGCGACCCCGCGGGTGGCCTGGGCGAAGAACGGGTTCTCGATGTCGCCGATGACGATGCCGAGCGTGTGCGACCTGCCGGTGCTCATGGTGCGGGCGAGGGCGTTGGGCCGGTAACCGAGCTCTTCTGCGGCCCGCTGCACGCGGTCGCGCACGGCGTCGCTGACCGCCCCGTAGTCGCCGAGGGCGCGGGCGGCGGTCGCCTTCGACACCCGGGCCGCGCTGGCCACGTCGCTGACGGTGACCTCGCGGCGGCCGTTGCCGTTCTCGCTCACGCTGCTCCCCTCGAAATGGCAGTCTGTCGAAACTACCTGTTGACGCATCCGGCTCGCACGGGTACTGTCTCAGAAATCGGATTGAGACCGGTCTCAATCTAGCCGAGTGAGACCGGTCTCAATAGATCCGATGAGCGACACCCCTGCACCCTCGATCCCAGCAGTTCAGAGAGGAACACCATGAGCATCCGCTCCAACCTCCGCCGCGCGGCCATCGCCGTCGCGGCCGTGACGGCCGCCGTCGCGCTCGCCGCCTGCTCGTCCGGCACCGGCGGCGGCAGCGCCTCCGACGAGGCCGCCGACAACCCCTACGGCCTGATCACCCCCGGCCAGATCCGCGTGGCCAGCCTCGGCGACGCGAAGCCCTACACCTTCACCGACGAGTCGGGCGAGTTCACCGGCTTCGACGTCGAGCTCTTCCGCGACGTCGCCGGCCGCATCGGCATCGACGACGTCGTGTTCACCGGCCAGGACTTCTCGGGCCTGCTCGCCGCGGTCGCCAACGGCCAGTTCGACGTCGGCGTCGCCGCGATCGGCATCACCGACGAGCGCAAGCAGACCGTCGACTTCTCCGACGGCTATCTCGCCGGCTACCTCACCGTGATGGCCGCGCCCGACTCGGGCATCACCGACGAGGAGAGCCTCGCCGGCAAGCGCCTCGGCGTCGTGCAGGGCACCCTGCAGGAGGCGTACGCGGTGAAGAACTTCACCGACACCGAGCTCGTGCGCTTCCCCGACAACAACGCTGCGATCTCGGCGGTGAACAGCGGCTCGATCGACGCGCACTTCCTCGACTACGAGGCGGCCAAGGAGTACGCCGAGCAGTTCGGCCTCGTCAACGCGATCGACATCCCGTCGTTCGACGCCCCGGCCGGCTTCGCGATCGCGAAGGGCAACACGGCGTTCCAGGAGGCGCTGAACGAGGCGCTGCACGCGGCCATGGAGGACGGCACCTGGAAGGAGCTGTACCAGAAGTGGTTCCCGGGCTCGCCGATGCCCGACCAGTACCTGCCCTCGGCCGAGCAGACCGAGGCGCCCAGCGAGACGCCGGCCCAGTAGGCCGGACCGGCGGCGGGGCGGGTGACGCGCCCGCGTGGCATCCGCCCCGCCGCCCCGAACAGACGGAGCATCCCATGGACTGGCTCGACAACATCATCAAGACCTTCTTCGACTTCGACGCGATGTGGCAGGTCTTCCCGCAGCTGCTCGGCATCGGGCTCGTGAACACCCTCGTCATCTCGATCTGGGCGACCGTGATCGGCGTCGTGCTCGGCATGATCGTCGCGATCATGGGCATCTCGCCCTCGAGGTGGCTGCGCATCCCCGCTCGCGTGTATACCGACATCTTCCGCGGCCTGCCGGCGATCGTCACCATCCTGCTCATCGGCCAGGGCTTTGCCCGGTTCAGCCAGCAGATCTTCGGCCCCTCGCCCTACCCGCTCGGCATCTTCGCGCTGAGCCTCATCGCCTCGGCCTACATCGGCGAGATCTTCCGCGCCGGCATCCAGTCGGTCGACCGCGGCCAGCTCGAGGCGTGCCGGGCGCTCGGCATGAGCTACGGCAAGGCCATGCGCCTGGTCGTGGTGCCGCAGGGCATCCGCCGCGTGCTGCCGGCCCTCGTCAACCAGTTCATCGCGATCGTGAAGGACTCGAGCCTCGTGTACTTCCTCGGGCTCCTCGTGAGCGAGCGCGAGCTGTTCCGCGTCGGCCAGGACGCCGCGGTGCTCACCGGCAACCTCTCGCCGCTCGTGATGGCCGGCCTCTTCTACCTCGTCATCACCGTGCCCCTCACGCATCTGGTGAACTACTTCGACAACCGGTTCCGCACGGGCCGACGCAAGGCGACGCCGCCGAAGTCGGGCCTCGCCGAGGTCGAGGAGCAGAACCCCACGCCGACCCTCACCTACGGGGAGAACTCATGACCTACACGTCACCGGTGCCCGTCACCGCCGGCCACTTCTACGAAGGATCGAGCCTCGAGCTGAAGGGCCTCACCATGGCCTACGGCGACATCGAGGTCCTGAAGGACGTCAGCATCAGCGTGCCGCCCGGCACGACGACCTGCATCATCGGCCCCTCCGGCTCGGGCAAGTCGACGCTGCTGCGCGGCGTGAACCGGCTGCACGAGCCCAAGTCGGGCGAGGTACTGCTGGCCGGCGAGAGCGTGCTCACCCAGAAGCCCGACTCGGTGCGCCGGCGCATCGGGCTCGTGTTCCAGCACTTCAACCTCTTCCCCGACCACACCGCCCTCGAGAACGTCGCGTTGGCGCTGCGCAATGTGAAGGGGCTCTCGAAGGCCGAGTCGCGCCGCATCGCGAAGGAGCGCCTCGCCGAGGTCGGCCTCGCCGAGCGCGCCGACCACCGCCCGCGCGACCTGTCGGGCGGCCAGCAGCAGCGCGTCGCGATCGCCCGCGCGCTCGCGATGGAGCCAGAGGTGATGCTCTTCGACGAGGCCACCAGCGCCCTCGACCCCGAGCTCGTGAAGGGCGTGCTGAACCTCATGGCCGGCCTCGCCCAGCGGGGCATGACCATGCTCGTCGTCACCCACGAGATGGGCTTCGCCCGCAAGGTCGCCGACCAGGTCGTCTTCATGGACGAGGGCCGCGTCGTCGAGGCCGGCAAGCCCGCCGAGCTCTTCGACGCGCCGAAGAGCGACCGCCTGAAGCGCTTCCTCTCGGAGGTGCTGTGATGTCGGATGTCTCGGCGGCCCCCATCCGCACCGCGGTCGTCGGCTTCGGGGTCTCGGGTCGCGTGTTCCACGCCCCGTTCCTCGCGGTCGACCCGGCCTACGAGCTCGCGGCGATCGTCACGGGCGACGCCGAGCGGGCGGCGGAGGCCGCCCGCCTGCACCCCGGGGCATCCGTGCTGGCGAACGTCGACGAGCTGCTGGCGCGCGCCGGCGAGCTCGACCTCGTCGTGATCGGCTCGCCGCCCGGCTCGCACGCGGCGATCGCCGAGGCCGCGCTGGGCGCCGACCTCGACGTCGTCGTCGACAAGCCGTTCACGGTGACCGCGGCCGAGGGGCGCGCGCTCGTCGAGCACGCCGAGCGGCTCGGGCGTCGGCTCACGGTGTTCCAGAACCGGCGCTGGGACGGCGACTTCCTCACCGTGCGCGAGCTCGTGGAGTCGGGCGAGCTCGGCGAGGTGCGCCGTTTCGAGTCGCGGTTCGAGTGGTGGAAGCCCGAGG
>JBDIAF010000151.1:0-4905 GCA_039812245.1 Agromyces sp.
CGCGCGAGCCTGGCCTGGCTCGACGGGGTCGCCGGCATCGAGGCATCCGCCGTCGCCTTCGCGGCGTCGACCGAGCGGCCGCGCCGGGGCCGCCGTCGCACGACGACGGGCGGCACCGGCATCGCCGCGGCTCAGGCGTCGGCCAGCGCATAGCTCGCGACGACCGCGAGGTCGAGCGGGAAGTCGACCGGGAAGTCGCCGAAGAGCAGGCGTCCCGCCTCGATCGCGCTCTCGCGGACCGCGGCCGCCACGGCGTCGGCGTGCTCGACCGGGGTGTGCACGATGATCTCGTCGTGCAGGAAGTAGACGAGGTGCGCCGCCGACTCGAACACCGGGCCCGACCGCCTCGCCGGGATCGCCGCCGGCGCGAGCGCGGCGAGGCGGCTGCGCAGGCCCGCCATCCAGCACAGCGCCCACTCGGCCGCGCTGCCCTGCACGACGAAGTTGCGGGTGAACCGCCCCCAGTCGCGGGCGACGCTGCGCGCGCGCTGCTCGGCCGCCGCGGTCGCGTCGGGTTCGCTCGCCCGTTGCTGCGCCTGGCGCCAATGCTCGGGCGGCGCCGGCGACGATCGCCCGAGGTTCGTCGAGACGACGCCGCCGCGCTCGCCCTGCGCCGCCGCGCGATCGACGAGCCCCATGGCGCGCGGGTAGCCGCGCGCGAGCTGCGGCACGAGCCGCCCCGAGTCGCCCGTCGTCGCGCCGTACATCGCCCCGAGCAGCGCGATCTTCGCCTGGTCGCGCGTCTCGACCACGCCGGCGTCGACGATGCCGCGGTAGATGTCGCGGCCGCGTGCCGCCTCGGCCATCCGCTCGTCGTGCGCGAGGGCGGCGAGCACCCGCGGCTCGAGCTGCGCCGCGTCGGCCACGACGAGGACCCATCCCTCGTCGGCCACCACCGCGCTGCGCACGAGCTTCGGCAGCTGCAGCGCTCCCCCGCCGGACGTCGCCCATCGGCCCGTCGCCGTGCCGCCGGGCACGTAGTCGGGGCGGAAGCGACCGTCGACGACCCACTCGTCGAGCCACGCCCAGCCGTTGGCGCTCGCGAGCCTCGCGAGCTTCTTGTAGGCGACGAGCGGCTCGATGGCCGGGTGGTCGTGCTCGCGCAGCTCCCAGCGACTGGTCGAGTCGACCTGGATGCCCGCGAGCCGAAGCGCGCGCAGCAGGTCGACCTGGGAATCGAGATTGACCGTCGGGGCCTCGAGCGCCGCACGCACCTCGGCGGCGAGCGCCTCCATCCGGGCCGGCTTCGCACCGGCGCGCGGGCGGGCCCCGAGCTCGCCGTCGAGCACGCGCTCGTGCACCTCGCGGCTCCACGGCAGCCCGGCCGCGTGCAGCTCGACCCCGATGAGCGCGCCGGCCGACTCGGCAGCGAGCAGCAGGCGCATCGCCCGCGGGCGCGCGGACGCGGAGACGAGCCGCGCCTGACGGGCGTGCTCGGCGAGCACCTCGCGGATCCCCGGCTCGGCGCGGCCGCGTTCGGCGACGCCGCTGGAGTGCGAGAAGTCGCCGAGCTCGAACAGCGCCGTCGCCTCGCTCGACGACATCGGCGCGACCGCTTCGAGCGCCGCACGGCGAAGCCGGTCGAGCCAGGCCGGCGCCTCGTCGGGATCGCCCGCTCGCGCGGTCGCCGTGTCGGCGGAGTGGTCGAGGATCGCCGCGTTGAGCGCGAGATCGTGGCAGCGCTCGACCCGCACGCCCGCCTCGAGCAGCGCCGGGTACCAGCTGCGCGTGCTGCTCCAGACCCAGCGCGGCGACCGCGACTCGAGGGCGGCCATCGTCTCGGCGAGGCGGTCGGGCTCGACGACGGCGAGCGGTGGCTCGGTAGCATCGGGATCGACGAGGACGACTCGGCCGTCGTCGTCGGGGCCGATCGCGATGTGCACGCCATCCATTGTCGCGGTCGCCGCCGACACGGCGGCCGGATGCCTCGCGGCGCACGCTCGACCGCGGCGCCCCGGCCCGCACCGCGCCCCGGGTCGACGCGCTTGCGGACGATGTCGGCGGTCGCTGCGACCATGGCGGCATGTCGACACGAGCACGACGCCGATGAGCGCGGTGAGATTCGCCTGCGGGCACGGCGCCGCGATCGAGCAGGCGGCCGCCGTGCTGCGGCGCCCGTGCCCGCTGTGCATGCTCATCGCCGAGACCCAGCGCTCTCGTGCCGAGCTGCTACGCCGCGCCAGCCCGCCCGAGCGCCGACGGCTCGCCGCCGAGACGCGGATCGGCGCCGAGTACGAGTGGCGGTGCGAGCGCGGGCACGACCGCTATCGGGCGAGCGTCGCCTCGCAGCTCACCGGCACGGCGTGCGCCAAGTGCCGCGCCGGCGCGGCCGCCCCGGCCGCGCTCCGCGAAGCGGGCGTCGCGTTCATGAATCCGGGCCTCCGCACCCGCACCTCGATGACCGAGCAGCGGCTGCGTGCGCTGCTCGGCGAACGGATCCGCCTCCATCACCGGGTGAACGCCGTGCGCGTCGCCCGCACCTTCTTCGGGCGCACCGAGGTCTGGCCCGACATCGTCGTACCCCAGCTGCGCATCGCGATCGAGTACGACGATCCCGGGCGATCGCGGCGCGCGCATCTCGGGCTCAAGGAGGCGTCCGACGTCGAGAAGGACGAGGCGCTCCGCGAGGTCGGCTGGGCGGTGATCCGCGTACGCGGCGGCGGACTCGATCGGCTCGGACCCGACGACGTCGTGTGCCGGAGCATCACCCCCGCGGTCGCGGACGAGATCGTCGAGCGCATGCGCCGCATTCGTGGAGCGGACGCGGTCAGGGCGCTCGAGCACGCGGCAGCGAGTTGAGCTGTGCACGACCGCCGATCCATCGGGCGGGCTGCCGATAGGGTGAACGGACTACCGTTTGCCAGCGAACTCCGAGAGAGGCGACCCGAGTGCTGCTCCCCTTCCTGATCGTCGGCGGCGTCGGCCTCGCGCTGCTGCTCGTCTCGCTCATCCTCGGCGACGTCTTCGACCACTTCGAGATCGGCGACGGCGCCGTCTCGGGCACCGCGCTCGCCGTCGGCCTGGTCGTGTTCGGCGCGGCGGGCGCGCTCACCGCGAGCTTCGGCCTGGGCCTCGGCTGGGCCTACGCCCTCGCCGCCGTGCTCGCGATCGTCGCCTACGTGCTCAGCGTGCTCGTCGTCCGCAACCTCACCCGCAGCTCCGACGGCGCGCCCGTCTCGACGATCGGGTTCACCGGCACCGCGCGCTCCGACATCTCCGCGTCGGGCGGAGAGGTGAGCCTCGACGCCCCGGGCGAGGTCGAGCGGCGCATGGCGTTCTCCGACGAGCCGATCGCCGAGGGCACGCGCATCCGCGTGGTCGAGCACAGCGGAACGCGGGTGAAGGTCGTCGCCGAGTAGAGCCCGCCTCCCGCACGCATCAGCCTCCGCCTCGGCGGCGCACGAGGCATCCAACCACCCGCTCGCGCCACTCGCCCGCCCCACCCGAAAGGACCCCCGATGCTCGACCCCGCCCTGATCCAGGTGATCGCCGTCATCGCGATCGTGATCGCCCTGCTCGGCCTGCTCGTCTTCATCGCCCGGCGCATCCGCCGGGTGCCGCCGAACGAGGCGCTCGTCATCGTCGGCCGCGGCGCCGGCCGTACCTCGCCCGAGCAGACGGTGGGTCAGCGGGTGGTCATCGGCGGGCGCACCTTCGTGTGGCCGATCCTGCAGCAGGGCTTCCCGATCTCCCTCGAGCAGCGCCAGATCGGCATCACCGTCGAGGGCGTCGACAAGAATCGCATCAAGATCGCCATCAAGGCCTCGATCAACTTCAAGGTCTCGGGCACCGAGGACGGCGTGCGCCGTGCCGCCCAGCGCTTCCTGTCGCAGCAGGAGCTGCTCACCGAGATCATCAAGGAGTCGCTCGAGGGCTCGCTTCGCTCGATCGTCGGCGACATGACCATCGAGCAGATCATCTCCGACCGCAAGAGCCTCTCCGATCGCGTCGTCTCCGAGACGAAGACCGACCTCGTCGAGCAGGGCCTGCAGGTCGACCTGCTCAACATCTCCGACATCTCGACCCCGGGCAGCGACTACCTCGCGAACCTCGGTCGCGCCGAGGCCGCGCGAGCACGGCAGGTCGCCGAGATCAGCGAGGCCGAGGCGGCGCGGGCCAGCGAGTTCGCCCGCATCGAGGCGGCCGAGCAGATCGCCGAGCGCCAGAAGGCGCTGAGCCTGCGCCAGGCCTCGATCAAGGCCGAGACCGATCGGGCGAACGCGGAGGCCGAGGCATCCGGTCAGCTCGCGAAGGCCGAGCAGGACAAGCTCGTCGCGACCCAGGAGCGCGAGGCGCTCGCCGAGCAGGCGCTCGTCACGCAGGAACGGCTCGACATCGACGTGCGCAAGCCGGCCGAGGCCGAGGCGTACGCCGAGGTGCAGCGTGCGACCGCGCAGCGCGACGCCGCGAACGCGGCGACCGAGGCGGATGCCTACAAGCGCACCAAGATCGCCGAGGCCAACAAGGTCGCCGCGGTGCAGGACGCCGAGGCCGCTGCGACCTCGGTCCGCGTCTCGGGCGAGGCCGAGCGCGACCGCCAGGTGGCTCTCGCCGCCGGTATCCGCGCCGACGGCGAGGCCCGAGCGGCCGCGATCCAGGCCGAGGGCCTCGCCGAGGCCGCCGCGACCGACGCGAAGGCGCAGGCGCTGAAGAAGTACGGCGAGGCCGCCCTCGCGCAGGAGATCATTTCGCGCCTGCCCGAGATCGTGCGCGCCGCGGCCGAGCCGATCTCGAACATCGACACGCTCACGGTGGTCTCCACCGACGGTGCGAGCGCGATGACGAAGACGGTGGGGCAGGTGCTCGGCGAGGGAACCGAGGTCGTGAAGTCGCTCACCGGGCTCGACGTCGGATCGATCCTGGCCGGGCTCGCCGGCGGAGCCGTCGGCGCGGTCGCCTCGAGCG
>JBDIAF010000152.1:0-4903 GCA_039812245.1 Agromyces sp.
CCGTGATGGGCGGCCCCCAGGTGGTCAACACCGCGCACCGGCCCGCCGTCGTCGAGCGCGACCCGGGCATCGCCCGCACCGGTGCACCCGCCGCGGTCGATCAGCGCGTCATGTCGCCGGCAGCGGGGCACGGCGCCGTCGAGGCATCCGGCGCCGAGCCCGCCGGTCTCGAGGGGGCGCTGCTCATCATCTTCGACACCGGCCAGCGCGCGCAGCTGCCGCTGCCGGTGGTCGCGAACCTCGGCCGCAATCCCGCGCCGACCGAGCCGGGCGATCGCCTCGTCGCCGTCGACGACCCCGACGGGACGGTCTCGAAGACGCACCTGCGCCTCGAGCACTCGCGCGGCAACGCGTGGGTCACCGACGGCGGGTCGACCAACGGCACCGAGGTGCTGGGCGACGACGGCGAGGTGCGCCCGCTCGCGCCCGGCGTGCGCACGGCACTCGACGACGGCGACCGCGTGCGCATCGGCAACCGCACCTTCACGATGAGCCTGCTGCTCGCTTCCGACGGAGAGAACCGCTGATGTCCACTCCCCGCCTCGCGCCCCCGCGCGTGCCCTCCGGCAAGATCACCGTGCAGGCGCCGCCCGAGCTCGCCCCCAGCGACGGCGGCGGCGGCATGCTCGCCTCGCTCGTGCCGATGCTCGGCAGCGTCGGCGCGATCGTCATGGTGACCCTCTCGAACGCGGGGCCCACGGGCTTCATCACGGGTGGCATGTTCCTGCTGTCGTCGCTCGGCTTCGTCGCCGTGAACGGCTGGCGCCAGCGCGCGCAGCGCCAGGCCGCCGTGCTCGGCGCCCGGCGCGAGTACCTCGCCTACCTCACCGAACTGCGCAAGACCGTCCGCACCGCCGCCCGCCAGCAGCGCCGCGCCGGCAACTGGAAGCTGCCCGCCCCCGAGACGCTGCCGTTCGTGACCGAGGAGGGCACGCGCGTGTGGGAGCGCGCGGTCGGCGACCCCGACTTCCTCTCGGTGCGGGTCGGCATCTCCGACCAGCCGCTGTGCCTCACGCTCGAGGCGCCCGAGCTGCCGCCGCTCGCGCAGCTCGATCCCGTCGCGGCATCCGCGGCGCACCGCTTCATGCTGACGCACGAGACGCAGGCCAACCTGCCCGTCGGCGTGACCCTGCGCGACTACGCCCGCATCGAGCTCACCGGCGACGAGGCCGAGGTACGCGGGCTCGCCCGCGCCATGCTGCTCGGCGCCGCCACGATGCACGCCCCCGAGCTGCTGCAGATCGTCGTGCTCGCCGCCGACGAGGCGCTGCCGCAGTGGGAGTGGGCCAAGTGGCTGCCGCACACCCACTCGCAGACCGTCACCGACGGGCTCGGCCCGGCCCGCATGATCGGCTCCTCGTTCGAGGCGCTGGAGTCGATGCTGCCGCCCGAGGTGCGCGACCGCCCGCGCTTCGCGCGCGACAACTCGACGCCGAAGCTTCCGCACCTCATCGTGCTCGTCGACGGGGCGCGGCTCCCCTCCTCGAGCCTCGTCGTCTCGAGCGACGGCACGCAGGGCGTCACCGTCATCGACCTGCCCGCCCGCTGGGACGACTTCGAGGACCACGACGCCCTGCGCATCTCGTTCGGCTCGCCCAGCGCCGGCCGCGCCGAGCTCATCACGATGCAGCTCGCCGCCCGCCCGTTCACCCCCGACTCCGTCGACATCGTGACCGCCGAGGCGACCGCACGCCGCCTGACGCCGCGGTTCACCGCGACCGTCGCCGGCCCGGCCGAGGGCGCCTCGCTCAGCAAGCAGGCCGAGCTCGTCGAGCTGCTCGGCCTGCCCGACGTGCGCGACCTCGACCTCGACGAGGCGTGGGCGCCGCGCCTGGACCGCAATCGCCTGCGCATCCCCATCGGCCAGGACCTGCAGGGCGCCCCGGTGGTGCTCGACCTCAAGGAGTCGGCGCACCAGGGCATGGGCCCGCACGGCGTCATGATCGGCGCCACCGGCTCGGGCAAGTCCGAGGTGCTGCGCACCCTCGTGCTCGGCCTCGCCATGACGCACTCGCCCGAGCAGCTGAACTTCGTGCTCGTCGACTTCAAGGGCGGCGCGACCTTCGCGGGCATGGCCGGCATGCCTCACGTCTCGGCCATCATCACGAACCTCGGCGAGGAGCTGACGCTCGTCGACCGGTTCCAGGACGCGCTGCAGGGCGAGGTGACGCGGCGCCAGGAGCTGCTGCGCGCCTCGGGCAACTTCGCCAACGTCTCCGACTACGAGAAGGCCCGCCGCGGCGGACGCAGCGACCTGGCGCCCCTGCCCGCGCTGCTCATCGTCGCCGACGAGTTCTCGGAGCTGCTCGCCGCCAAGCCCGAGTTCATCGAGAGCTTCGTCAACATCGGCCGCGTCGGCCGTTCGCTGCAGGTGCACCTGCTGCTCGCCTCGCAGCGCCTCGAAGAGGGCAAGCTCCGCGGCCTCGACACCTACCTCTCGTACCGCATCGGCCTGCGCACCTTCTCGGCCGCCGAGTCGCGCTCCATCCTCGGCGTGCCCGACGCGTACACGCTGCCGCAGCAGCCCGGCGTCGGCTTCCTGAAGAGCGACACCGAGACGATGACGCAGTTCCGCGCGGCGTACGTGTCGGGCCCGCCGCCCCGCCGGCGCGCGGCGGCGGCCTCGGGCGGGAGCGGGGCCGTCGAGGCATCCGTCGAGCTGTTCACGGCGGCGCCGCAGCACCGTGAGGTCATCGTCGAGCAGGCGCCCGAGCAGCTCGCGGTGCCGATCGAGCCGGCTGAGCAGCGCAGCACCTTCGACCTCGCGGTCGAGCGCATGCGCGGCCGCGGCCCCGAGGCGCACCGCGTCTGGCTGCCGCCGCTCGAGACGGCGCCCACCCTCGACCAGCTCTTCGGCGACCTGCAGGTCGACCCCTCGCTCGGCCTCGTCTCGCCGCAGTGGCGTGCGGCCGGCCCGCTCACGGTGCCGCTGGGCATCGTCGACGTGCCGCTCGAGCAGCGCCGAGAGGGGCTCGTCGTCACGCTCTCGGGCGCCGGCGGCCACCTGGCGATCGTCGGCGCGCCGCTCTCCGGCAAGTCGACCCTCGCCCGCACCCTCGTCGCCTCGCTCGCCCTCGTGCACACGCCGCAGGAGGTGCAGTTCTTCGTGCTCGACTTCGGCGGCGGCACGTTCACCGGCCTCAAGCAGCTGCCGCACCTCGCCGGCGTCGCCAGCCGCTCGGAGCCCGACGTCGTGCGCCGCACGATCGCCGAGATCACGGGCGTGCTGAACGCTCGAGAGCGCTTCTTCCGCGAGCACGGCATCGACTCGATCGACACCTACCGCCGCCGCCGCGCCGAGGGCCTCGTCGACGACGGCTACGGCGACATCTTCCTGGTGATCGACGGCTGGGGCGTGCTGCGCAGCGAGTTCGAGCCCCTCGAGCAGGCGGTGCAGCAGCTGGCCGCCCGCGGCCTCACCTTCGGCGTGCACGTCGTCATCACGGCCGCCCGCTGGATGGAGGTGCGCGCGAACCTCAAGGACCTCATCGGCACCAGGCTCGAGCTGCGCCTCGGCGACCCGGCCGACTCCGAGATCGACCGCAAGGCGGCCGCCAACGTCACCGTGCACGCCGGTCGCGGTCTCGCGCCCAGCGCGCTGCAGATGCTCACCGCCCTGCCCCGCATCGACGGCGAGGCCAGCGCGCAGACCCTCGCGAACGGCGTCGGCGACCTCGTGGCCAAGTCGACCGCGGCCTGGCGCGGACCCGCGGGCCCCAAGCTGCGCCTGCTGCCCGAGCGCATCGAGCTCGAGCGGCTGCGCTCGCTCGCGCCGGCGGCGAGCACGGAGTTCGTCCTCGGCATCGACGAGGCGGAGCTCGCGCCCTACCTGCTCGACCCGCGCGAGGAGCCGCACCTCTACCTCTACGGCGACGCAGGCTCGGGCAAGTCGTCGATGCTGCGGGCCGTCGCGCACGAGATCATGCGCGTGCACGGCCCGAAGGAGGCGAAGATCTTCGTCGTCGACTACCGCCGCGCGCTCCTCGGCGAGATCCCCGACGAGTACCTCGGCGCCTACCTCACCGGCCACGACCTGGCGATGAGCGGCGTCGCCGAGCTGGGCGAGTTCTTCAAGAGCCGCCTGCCCGGCGCCGACGTCACCCCCGAGCAGCTGCGCACCCGCTCGTGGTGGACGGGTGCCGAGGGCTACCTGCTCATCGACGACTACGACCTCGTCGCGACCTCGCAGGGCAACCCGATCGCCGCGCTCGCGCCGCTGCTGGCGCAGGCGTCCGACGTTGGCCTGCACGTGATCCTCACGCGTCGCGCGGGCGGTGCCAGCCGCGCCGCCTACGACCCGATCATCCAGCGCTTCACCGACCTCGGCGTCACCGGCATCCTGCTGAGCGGCAACCCGGAGGAGGGCCAGCTCATCGGCAAGGTCAAGGCCGAGCCCGCCGTGCCCGGTCGCGCGAAGATCGTCAGCCGCGAGCGCGGCGTGGTCGCCGCGCAGCTGGCCTGGGTGCCGCCGAAGCACTAGCGACGGATGCCCCGGCGGCACGCCTCCTCGCAGGCGGCGTGCACGGTCTCGTGGGACCGGCGGGTTTCGGAGTGCGCCACAGTCTCGGAGATCGCCACCCGTTCGGAGCGGGATCGAGGATTCCCTCCGAGCCTGCGGCGATCTCCGATGTCGTGGTGCGGGCGTCACGCGCGCCGGGCGGCGCCCTGCGCTCTGGCAGAATCGCGGGGTGACCGAGCTCGTGATCCGCCAGGCGACCGCTGCCGACCTCGACGGGCTGGCCGAGCTCGCCGCCGAGACCTTCCCGCTGGCCTGTCCGCCGCACACCACGCCCGAGGCCGTCGCCGACTTCGTGGCACGCAACTTCACGCCGGGGCATTTCGCGGGGTACCTGGCCGACCCCGAGCGCACGGTGCTCGTCGCGGAGCGGGTCGTCGCCGAGCG
>JBDIAF010000153.1:0-4893 GCA_039812245.1 Agromyces sp.
GGCCGCGGCGGCGGCGCCGCCCGCGGCCGGCGCGACCGACATCGTCGCCGAGCTGCAGAAGCTCGCGACCCTGCAGCAGCAGGGCATCCTCTCGGCCGATGAGTTCGCGGCCGCGAAGGCCAAGCTGCTCGGCTGACCGCCGACGGACGAACGACACGGATGCCCCGGGCGGCCTCGCCCGGGGCATCCGTCGTTCCTGCGCGGGACCGGCTCAGGCTTCGGACGCGAGCGCGTCGGGTGCCCTGGAGTCGCGCTTGCCCGGCAACCGCCTCGTCGCCGGCAGAGCGAGGAGGGCGGCTGCGGCGCACGCGAGCATGCCGACCTTGACGCCCCAGAGCTGCGAGGCCGAGTAGTGCTCGATGAGGTCGTCGGCCTGATCGGCCGGGACGCCCGCCTCGAGCAGGGCCCGCTCGGCCGCGGCCGGCGCGACGTACTCGATGCCCTGAGACACCTGCACCGTGGCCTGCTCGCGCACCGCCGAGTCGAGGTCGGGGTCGTCGGCGACGAGGCCGAGCACCGAGGTCGCGAGCGCGCCGACCATGAGCGAGCCGATGAGCGCCGTGCCGAGCGAGGAGCCGAGGTTCTGGGCGGTGTACTGCAGGCCGCCGGCCTCGCTGCGGGCCTCGGGCGGCACCGACGACTGCACGACGTTGCCGAGCTGCGAGGCCAGCAGGCCCGTGCCCAGGCCGACGAGCGTCATGCCGATCGCGAACGGCGCGGTGGCCAGCTCGGGCTCGATCGTCGCGATGATCACGAGGCAGGCGAGCGTGATGATGAGGAGCCCCGCTCGCACGAGCGCGCGAGAGCCGAAGGCCGCGCCGACGCGCGCGCCGAGAGCCGCCGCGACGAGCATCGCGATCGAGGTCGGCAGCAGTCGCAGTCCGGTCTGGAACGCGTCCATGCCCTGGGTGACCTGCAGGTAGAGCGGCACGGCGAAGAAGATGCCGAGCAGCACGAGGTTCTGCGCGAGCAGGCTGGCGAGCCCCGAACGGAGCGCGGGGATGCGGAGGTTCCGCACGTCGAGCAGCGGCACGCGCCCGGCCGCGGCGACGTGGCGCTCCCAGGCGAAGAAGGCCCACAGCACGAGCAGGCCCGCGCCGATCACGAAGGGGGTGAGCGCGAAGCCGAACGGGGTGATCGGCGACTGCACCGGCTGCACCCAGCCCCAGGTGCCGCTCTGCAGCACGCCGACGACGACGAGGGCGAGCCCGAGCGCCGCGAGCAGCGCGCCGACGCCGTCGAGGCGGAACCGCTCGCGCACGTGGTCGTCGGTGATCCACCGGCCCACGGCGAGCACGAAGACGACGAACACCACCTCGCCCGCGAACACCCACCGCCACGAGTACTCGGTGGTCAGCCAGCCGCCGAGCAGCGGGCCGATCGCGATGCCGGCGCCCGCGACGCCGCCGATGATGCCGTAGGCGCGCGCCCGGGCCGGCCCCTCGTAGCTCCCGGCGACGAGCGCGGCGAGGGCGGGCAGCACCACGGCCGCACCTGCGCCCTCGATGAACGACCACCCCACGATGAGCACTTCGACCGTCGGCGCGAGCGCGGTCATGAGCGAGCCGACGGCGTAGATCACGAGCCCGATGCGGAACATCCTGAGCCGGCCGAACAGGTCGCCGATCTTGCCGCCCGTGAGCATGAGCGCGGCCATCACGAGGGCGTAGAGCGTGATCGCGAGCTGGATCATCGACACCGTGGTGTCGAACTCCTCGACGAGCTGGCTGATCGACACGCTCATCACCGAGCTGTCGAGCACCATGATGAACTGCGCGACGGCGAGGGGGATCACCGCCTTGGACGAGGCGCTGCCGGCCCCGGATCGGCCCGCGGCATCCGGCGTCATGATGCAGCGGCCTCGAGCCGGCCGGCCGCGATCGCCGACCGCAGCGCCGCGTGGTCGGCCTCGGTGCGATCCGCGTAGGCGACGGCGAAGGCGCCGAGCGCGCGGGCGAACCGCCGCCCGCCGCCGACGTAGCCGGCGATCACCGCCGGGTCGCCGCCGCGCGCGTGGGCTCGGGCGAGCACGATGCCGCAGTACTGGGCGTAGAGCCGCATCGTCTCCGGCTCCATCCGCTCGGGCTCGAACGAGCCCTTCCAGTCGCCGAACTGCCGGACGTAGAGGTCGCGCACGTTCCCGTCGAAGCCCTCGGCCCTCGTCCAGCCCAGCAGCAGGTCGCCCCGGGCCTGCATCAACCGCTGGCCGTGGACGACCCGGCGACCCTGGTGCTCGTGCCCGCTCGGCGCGGAGGGGTCCTCGATCACCGACTGCTGCGCCTCCTTCGCCTGCAGGACGATGAGGTCGCGGGCGCCGGCGCCCTGCAGCAGCACGATCCAGGATCGGGTGCCGACGCTGCCCACCCCGACGACCCGCATGGCCGCGTCGACCGTGCGGTAGCGCTCGAGGAGACGCCGGCGCTCGGGCTGCAGCGAGTCGCGATACCGCTCGAGCACGACGGCGAGCCGGGCCTCCGCGACGTCGAGGGGCATCCCGCCCTGCTCGGCGAGCTCGCGCAGCGGGACCAGCAGCGGCGCGTCCGAGCGGATCCGCAGCCCGCCCTCCCACCGCTCGGTCAGCCGGTCGGCCGCGCGGCGACCGGTTCGCCGGTAGATCTTGGCGAGTTCGCGCTGTGCGCGCCTCGAGACCGCCGCGGGCAGCTCGGCGCCGACGTCGTGCAGCAGCGTCTCGACGTCGATGCGGGCCGTGAAGAGCTCGAGCGCGGGCGTGCGCGTCGCCGTGCGCATCGCCGCCGCGTAGGCCAGGCCGAGTTCGTCGACCGCCTCGGCGCGCACCTCGTCGTCGAACCCGCGGGCGCGGGCGGCGATCTCGAAGCTGGCCGCCATGCGCAGCACGTCCCACTCGAAGGGCCCTGGCGCGGTCTCGTCGAAGTCGTTGAGATCGACGAGGAGCGTGCGTTCGGGGGACGCGTAGAAGCCGACGTTCGAGAGGTGCGCGTCGCCGCAGAGCTGCGTACGCACCCCCGAGTCGGGCATGGTGCGCAGGTCGTCGGCCATGATCGCGGCGGCGCCGCGGTAGAAGGCGAAGGGCGACTGCGCCAGTCGCTCGTAGCGCAGGCCGAGCAGGCCCGCCACCCTGGAGCGCGCCTGCCGTTCGAGCACGGCGATGGGGTCGCGGTCGGCGGAGCCGATCTCGGCGAGGTCGTCCAGCGGCCGCAGCTCCCGCATCGTCCTGCCGAGCGCCCGCCGCTCCTTGCGCGGCAGGAGCTGGGTCGACGATGCACCGGTCTCGATGATCACGTGGTCTCCTCGTTCGCGGATGGGGCCCGGAGGCGCTCGGCCGGTGGGGCGGGAGCGAGCGATCGCGCCGTCGCGTCGGTGGACACGAGGGCATCGACGAATCGGATGAACACCGTGATCCAGCTGAATATGACGGTGAACGCCACCAGCTCGAACGCGGTGAGGTTGTAGTACCCGATCGGGGTGAAGAGCAGGAAGCCGCCGATCAGGACGCCGAACGTGACGAAGCAGATCACGAAGAACCGCCGCGGCAGTCCGCGCAGGATGTACGGGGAGCCGAGCACCATCACCGCGAACGCGGCCGCCATGCCCGAGGCGCAGCCGTTGTGCGCCGCCATGTTCACGTCGAGCGGGAAGAGCCCGACCCCCGCCAGCATCACGCCGAGCACGACGAACGCGATCGAGATCAGCCTCGGCGCCCATCGGTGCACCAGCACGCCGCGCTCGACCAGCACGTCGAGGTCGCGCCGCAGGTACAGCGTGAAGGTCGTGACGAAGAAGCCGGCGACGATGAGGGTGGTGTTGAACATCCAGGCCGAGAAGTCGCCGGCCGTGCCGAGCTGGCTGAAGTGGTACTCCCACCAGTACTCGTCCTCCACGGCAGCGATGCTCGCCAGCGTCGAGAGCGCCATGAACGCGACGAGCAGCGTGGCCATCTTGCGGGTCGAGATGTCGGAGACGGAGAGGAAGACGAGGTAGCCGCTCGCGCCGGTCGCGGCGACGACCGAGACGGTGCCGACGACGGCGTCGACCTCGAGCCCGTCGAAGCTGCGCTGCAGGGCCACGAACACCGAGACGGTGAAGATCGCCGCGAGGAAGGCGTGCACGAGCGCGACCGTCGTCGCGTCCAGCAGGAACTTCCACGGGCTGATGCGAAGCCGCCACTCCTGCCCGGGTCGACGCCGCGACCGCCAGTAGCCGATGCCGGCGACGACGATGCTCGCGACGAACACGGCGATCGCCGCGACGGCGCCGACCGATGGCCAGCCCCAGAGCGGAGTCAGCCGGCCGGCGAAGAGCGCGAACGCGATGACCCCGCAGGCGGTCGCGGCGGCGGCGCCGGAGTACACCGCCTCGGTCTCGACCCGCAGCCGTGCCGACCCGATGCCCGCACTCGGCGTGACGTCCGCCCTGGTGTCCATCGCAACCTCGCCCCGCCGCCGACGGTCGAGCGCCCGTGGGCGGGCGCTCGTGATCGTGCCTGCATGATACGGCCGCCGATCGCCACCGGGGTAGACCCAGACCGGGACGGCTCGCCGCCTGTGAGATCGGTGGGATCCGCGCCACCCCCTTGTCACGGGATCCGGGGGCGACCCTACGATGGGGCATGACCGTCGCACTGCGGGGACTCTCGACCGTCGTTCCGCCGACCGTGCTCGTGCAACCCGAGGTGCGCGACGTCTTCGCCGCCCAGCCGGGGCTCAACCGGCTCGCGCAGCGGATCATCACGACGAGCTTCGACGTCTCGGCCATCGAGACCCGCCACACGGTGATCGCCGAGCTGAGTCGCGACGCGCATCCCGACGACCCCGTGTTCTTCGACCTCGACTCGGGCGAGCTGCTGCTGCCGGGCACCAAGGCGCGCAACGAGCTCTACGCCGAGCACGCCACGGCGCTCTACGTCGCCGCCGG
>JBDIAF010000154.1:0-4884 GCA_039812245.1 Agromyces sp.
ACCCGTTGCGGGCCACGGCGCCGTGCGCGAGATCGGCCCGTCCGGGGTGCCGGCGCCCGCACCCACCGCAGGCCTGCTGCAGCCCGACGCCGAGGCCCTCCGACTCGCCTCGGCGGCCATCGACTACCACGCGCGCGAGGCCAAGAGCTTCTGGTGGTCGCACTACCTGCGCTGCGACCAGCCCGTCGAGAGCTGGGAGGACCACCGCGACGTCCTCGTCGTCGACCCGGCTCGATCGCGGGCGACGAGCGCCTGGTACGAAGAGCCCAATTGGCGCAGTCCGCGACGCGAGCTGCTGCTCGACGGGCGCGTGGCGCCCGGTTCCCGATTCGGCGTGGGCTCCGACGTCTTCCTGCTGTACGACTGGCCGGCGCCCTTCCCGTCGCAGTCGCCGCGACCGGGCCAGCGCGCCTGGTCGTACGCGACCGTGGTCGCGGTGGGCGACGAGGGAGTGCGCGTCGAGGAGCGCGCGCAGCCCGAGCACCAGTGGGACGAGCTGCCGATGGCGATCGCCCCCGGCGCTCCCCCGCGGGCCGACGCCCTGCGCGACGCGATCGCCGAGTGGGCGTCCCCCATTCCCGACCGGGCGCCGGCCCTGCCGCTGAACCCGGCCATGGACCTGCTGCGGCGCAGGCCCCCGCGCGCCGTCGGCGGACTCTCGCCCGTCGGCGAGGCGCACGACTACGTGTCGGCGGTCGTCGACTCCGCGCGACGCCTCGAGCGCTCCTACCTCGCCGTGCAGGGCCCGCCCGGCACCGGCAAGACGCATCTGGCCGCACACACGATCGCCGCGCTCGTGCGCGAGCACGGGTGGCGCATCGGCGTCGTCGCGCAATCGCACTCGGTCGTCGAGAACCTGCTCGACGCCGTGGTCGGGGCGGGCCTCGACGCGGCGCTCGTCGGCAAGGCGGCGAAGGACCCGGCCGAGGCCGGCGCGCGCGCGTTCACCGCATTGGCCAAGAAGGACGACCTCGCGACCTTCACGAGCGAGCGCCCGCACGGCCACGTGATCGGCGGCACCGCCTGGGACTTCTGCAACGTGCGGCGGGTGCCGCGCGACTCCCTCGACCTGCTCGTCATCGACGAGGCCGGCCAGTTCTCGCTCGCCTCGACGATCGCCGTCTCGATGTCGGCGCGCAACCTGCTGCTGCTGGGCGACCCGCAGCAGCTGCCGCAGGTCAGCCAGGCGCTGCACCCCGCCCCGGTCGACGCCTCGGCACTCGGCTGGGTCGCCGACGGGCACGACGTGCTGCCCGCCGAGTACGGCTACTTCCTCGCCGAGAGTCGACGCATGCATCCCGCCGTCGCCGAGCCCGTGTCGAGGCTCTCGTACCAGGGCGCGCTGCACTCGCACCCCGTGGCGGCGCTTCGATCGCTCGAGGGCGTGGCTCCCGGCGTGGTGCCCATCCCGGTCGAGCACGACGGGAACACCACCTATTCACCCGAAGAGGCGTCCGCGGTGGTCGAGCTGGTGCGAGCGCACCTCGGCCGGCTCTGGCGCGAGTCGCCCGAAGCGGCACCTCGCCCGCTCGAGCAGGGCGACCTCATCGTCGTGACCCCCTACAACGCGCAGCTCGGCGAGGTGCGCGAGACGCTCGACCTCGCTGGGCTCACCGAAGTGCCGGTCGGCACGGTCGACAAGTTCCAGGGCAAGGAGGCCGTCATCGCGATCGTCTCGCTCGCCGCGTCGTCGGCGGCATCGGCACCGCGCGGCCTCGAGTTCCTGCTGCTGAAGAACCGACTCAACGTGGCGATCTCGCGTGCGAAGTGGGCTGCCTACCTCGTGTACTCCCCCGGCCTGCTCGACGGCCTGCCGCACCGCGCCGAGGGGGTCGCCCAGCTGAGCGCGTTCATGCGACTGGTGGGCGCGGCCTGAGCGCGTGCGGCGCGCCGACCGGTCGCCGCTCAGTCGACCGGTCGCCGCTCAGCCGGCCGGTCGCCGCTCAGCCGGCCGGCGTCAGCTTCGCGACCGCGGCATCGATGCGCCGCTGCCGGGTCTCGGGCGCCTTCGCCTGCTCGATCGCGGTCACGTGCGCCTTCTTGTGGCTCGGGGCGAGCGCGTCGAACGCGGCGACGACGCCCGGCACCGCGTCGAGGGCGGCGGCGAGATCGGCGGGAACCTCGACGGTCCGGGGCTCCGTGTCGAGTTCGAGCTCGACGACGATCGGATCTCCGCCGGCGATACCGGTCGCGGCACGCTTGTCGGAGCTGAACGAGATCATGAACCGCCCGCCCATGACCGCGACGGTGCTGCGGTACTCGAAGCCGTTCACGCGCACGACGACGGGCGGCCGCTTGCCGGCGCCGAGTTCGTCGATCACTGCGGGTGGCACCTCGATGCCGGTGTTGTTGCCCGACTGGGACATCGTCGTCTCGAATCGCATGCGCCCAGTCTGGCCGAGCTCGCCCCCTCGGGAATACCCCAGACGGGTGTTGCGTACAGTATCGATGTGACTTCTGCAGCTACCCACCCCGAACGCATCACCATGTACGGCGCCGCCTGGTGCGGCGACTGCCGCCGCTCGAAGCGCCTGCTCGACGGCCGCGGCGTCGACTACGAGTACGTCGACCTCGAGGTGGATGTCGAGGCGGCCGACATCGCGAAGTCGATCTCGGGGCGCACCAACATCCCCGTCGTGGTCTTCCCCGACGGCACCCACTTCACCGAGCCGACCGACCAGGAGCTCGCCGAGAAGCTCGACGAGGTCATCGCGGCGTAAGTCGCGTCGCCCGTCGGCGACGAGCGGGCCGCCCGGACCTCGGCAAGCGCGGCCCTGCCGGGTGAACGCCGGCTGCGAGGGCGGTCAAGCCACCGTGCCGGTCAAGCCGCCGAGCCGAACCCGCCCGGCCCTCGGCCATGCTCAGCGCAGCGCCGGGACGACCTCGCGCTCGAAGAGCTCGAGCCCCGAGCGGTCGTACGCCGCCTCGGGGAAGTAGTGGATGGCGTAGCCGAGCCCGCGGTCCTTCATGTCGCGCAGCCGCTCGACCACCTGCTCGACCGGGCCGACGGCGATCGCCGCGTCGGAGCGGAAGTCCGCGATGAACGTATCGGCGGCCGCCCGGCCCGCCGCACCCGCGAGCCGGGCGTGCACGGCCTCGAGGCGGCGCTCGACGTCGGCCTCGTCGACGCCGATCACGGTGTTGAAGTTCGCCGATCGCGTGATCTCCTCGTACGAACGCCCGAGCCGCTCGCAATGCCCGCGGAGCACCTCGCTCTTGCGGCTGAACTCCTCGGGGCTGCCGTAGAAGTTCGTGTAGCTCGCATACTTCGCCGCGATCTTCAGCGTCACCCGTTCGCCGCCCCCGGCGACCCACATCGGGATGCCCCCGGGCTGCAGCGGCCGCGGCTGCACGATGGCGCCCTCGACGCGATAGTGCTCCCCCTCGAAGCTCGCGCGCCCGGTGGTCCACGCCTGGTGCATGATCTCGACGCCCTCGCGCAGCATCGCGAGCCGCTCGGGCACCTCGGGGAACCCGTAGCCGTAGGCGCGCCACTCGTGCTCGTACCAGCCCGCGCCGATGCCCATCTCGACGCGTCCACCCGAGATCAGGTCGACGGTCGCCGCCACCTTCGCGAGGTGGGCGGGGTTGCGATACCCCATGCACGTGCACATCTGCCCGAGGCGGACGCGCGACGTCGTCGCGGCGAAGGCCGACATCAGGCTCCACGCCTCGTGCGTCGCCTCGTCATGCGACGGCACCGGCACCGTGTGGAAGTGGTCGTAGACCCAGATCGACTCCCACGGCGACCCCTCGCGGTCGGCGAACTCGGCGAGGGAGCGCATCGTGCGCCACTGCTCGGCCGGTTCGATGCCCACGAGATCGTGACGCCAGCCCTGGGGAACGAACATTCCGAATCGCATGCGCCCAGCCTACGGTCGTCGACGGCTCAGGGGGATGGGCGGGCAGGCAGGCAGGCCGGCCGGCAGGCGGGGCGGGCGGGCGGGCTGCTCTACTGAGGCATCCTCAGCGCTAGCCCTGATGCGGGCCGCACCGCCCGGGCCTAGCTTCGGCGGCATGGACCACCAGCCCGCCCCCATCCTGGTCTGCGACTACCGCGACACCCGATTCCGCGCGACGGCCGTGCACTCGTACGGCAGCCGTCTCATCCGCATCGTGGGCGTCGGGCTCTGCCCGAGTCCCGGCTGGACGCTCGAGTTCGTACCCGCGAACGGCGGCATCGTGCCGCACCCCGAGCGCCTCTGGCTCGCCGTGCGCGAGACGCCGCCCGACGACGGCGTGCTGCGCCGCGAGGTCGAGACCCACGTCGAGGCCATCGTCGAGGACTCGGCCGCCCTCGAGATCGTGATCGTGCTGCCCGGTCGCGAACCGATCGTCGTGCCCGTGCACGACGCGGCGGTGCCGGGCGGCCGCCCCGCGCCCGGCACGCTGGCGCGCCGCTAGTCGCACACGCCGGACACGAGACGGATGCCTCGGGGCCGGCCCCGAGGCATCCGGAGAGGCGTATCGCCGAGCGCCGGCTCAGGCGAGGGCGAAGCGCAGCTCGGCCATCGCCGGAGCCGACCACACCTCGCCGTCGAGCTCGCTGGAGCGCACCGTGACGACGCGGCCGCCCTTCGAGAGCACGAGCAGCGCGAGCTGCGGCAGCAGGTCTCCCGCGCGGGTGCCGTCAGCAAGGGTGTCGCCGGCGCCGTGGTCGCTGGCGAACTCGATGGCCCCGGTCTCGCGGTCGAGCGTGCCGTTCACCGAGGTGGTGAAGTCGAACCAGAAGGTCTCGACGGCCCCGTCGGCGGCCTCGCGGGTGATCGCGGCGAGGTCGCGCTCGACCCGCCCGGCGCTGCCCTCGGCGAGGGCGCGCAGGGAGCGCTCGGCCTCGCGCACGTTGAGCCGGCCGAGCTCGCGCCGCAGCGCCTCGTCGACGTC
>JBDIAF010000155.1:0-4818 GCA_039812245.1 Agromyces sp.
GGCGCTGCGGGCGCGCGCGAAGGCGGCCCTGACCCGACGCTCGCTGCGCAAGGACGCGGTCGCCGGCCTCGTGCTCGGCATCGAGAGCGTGCCCGACGGACTGGCCGCCGGCCTGCTCGCGAGCGTCAACCCGGTGGCCGGCCTCTACGCGTATCTCTTCGGCATGGCCGGCGCCGCCCTCGTCACGAGCAGCTCCTTCATGGCGGTGCAGGCGACGGGCTCGATGGCGCTGATCGTGGCCGACACCGACCTCGCCTCGCGCGCCGACCCCGAGCGCGCCCTGTTCACCCTCTCGATGCTGACGGGCCTCGTCATGATCGTCGCCGGACTGCTGGGCGGCGGCCGGATCCTGCGCTTCGTGCCCACCGCCGTGATGACCGGCTTCACGACCGCCGTCGGGATCAACATCGTGCTGGGCCAGCTCGCGAACCTGACGGGCGGCGAGGGCTTCGGAAACAACCGCCTGACGAAGGCGCTCGACCTGCTGCGGCACTTCCGGCTCTTCGATCTGCCGACGTTCGCCGTCGGGCTGGTCACGATCGCGCTCATCGTGTGGCTCACGCGCACCCCGCTGAAGTCGTTCGGGCTCGTCGTCGCGGTCGCCGTCGGCTCCCTCGGCGCTGCGGCGCTCGCCTGGTGGGGCTACCCGGTGCCGACCGTCGGCGACACCGCGGACATCCCGACCGGCCTGCCGATGCCGGTGCTGCCCTCGCTCGCCGACGTGCCAACCCTCATCGTGCCGGCGATCTCGCTCGCCTTCGTCGCGCTCGTGCAGGGCGCCGGCGTCGCGGCATCCGTGCCGAACCTCGACGGCCGTCCCGCCAACTCCGACCGCAACCTGATCGGCGTGGGCGTGGGCAACATCGTCTCCGGCGTCTTCCGCGGGATGCCGGTCGGGGGGTCGACCTCCGCGTCCGCGCTCTACGTCGCGGCGGGCGCCCGCTCGCGGGCGGGCCTCGTGATCGCGGCCGTCGTGATGGCGCTCGTCATCCTCTTCGCCTCGGGCGTCGTGGCGTTCGTCGCGATGCCCTCGCTCGCCGGACTGCTCATCGTGGTCGGCATCAGCACGATCCGGCCCTCCCGCATCCGCTCGGTGCTGCGAACCGGCGCGTTCCAGATCACCGTCATGGCGGTGACCTTCGTGCTCACCCTGATCGTGCCGCTGCAGTTCGCGGTGCTCGTGGGCGTCGGCCTCGGCATCGTGCTCTTCGCGGCCGAGCAGTCCAACCGCCTGCGGGTGCGGCGCCTCGTGGTCTCGCCCGACGGGCGTCGACGCGAGACCGACCCGCCGGCGACGGTCGGGGCGCACGAGGTGATCGCGCTGCAGCCGTACGGGAGCCTGTTCTTCGCGAGCGCTCCGGTGCTCGAGGCCCAGCTGCCCGACATAGGCGACGGCACTTCGCACTCGGCCGTCATCCTGCGCCTGCGCGGCATCGACCAGATCGGCCTCTCCCACGTGCACGTGCTGCGGCGCTACGCGCTCGAGCTGCAGGGCGCCGACTCGACCCTCGAGGTCATCGTGACGAACGACGCCGTGCGGGCCAACCTCGCCACCGGGGGGCTGCTCGACGTCATCGGCGAGGGCGCCTGCCACCGCGGCGGCGAGTGGCTGGGCGACACGCTGCAGCGGGTGTACGCCGCCGCGGTCGAGCGCACGAGGGGCTGACCGGGGCGCGACGAGCGCGGGCACGAAGAAGGCGGGGTTCCAGGTATCCCCCGATGCCCTGGAACCCCGCCTCGTGAACCGGGCGCTACGCGCGCCCGGCAGCCACCTTCAGCTCGCGACCGTGCACGGTCAGCGCGTAGATGATGAGGATGTCCATGACGATGATGATCGTCGACCACCAGGGCTGCACGGGCAGCAGGAACAGCTGCCCGATCGCGCTCAGGATCGCGAAGATCACGCCGAGGACCCGGGCCCACATCGCGCCGGCGAGCAGCGCGCAGCCGACCAGGATCAGCAGGAGCCCGGTGAAGATGTGCCACCAGCCCCAGCCTGCGACGTCGAACATGAACAGGTTGCCGGCCCCCGAGAGGAAGTAGGCGCTGTCGGGGCCGATGACGGCCATCAGGCCGTAGAGGGCGTCGAAGATGCCCGCCACCAGCACGAGGATGGCTGCGAATCGGCCCCAGCCGACCCAGCCCGTGACCTGGGTGTCGCTCATGATCTCTCCATTCCTGAGATGTCCGCGCCCCGCGGGATGAATCGGGACGCCGTCGATCGCGACGCTAGTGAGGCGCCGCCCCCGGCGACATCACGCGGGTCGCGTGATATTCGGGAGCGGCGCCCCAGCGGCTCAGCCCGCCTTCGCGTACGCGATGTGCACGGTGTCGATGTCGCCCTCGAACGCGAACGGCATCTTGTCGAAGTAGGCCCGTGACACCGGGCCGCCGTACGCGCGGCCGATGTCGAGGCAGTCGTTCGCCGAGAACAGCAGCGGGGCGCTGACCGGCACCGTGCCGCTCGCGACCTCTGCGCCGTTCACCTGCAGCGAGACCGTGAGGGGGCCGCCGGGCCTCGGCTCGAGGTAGCTCGTCACGATCTCGATCGTCGCCTCGCCCGCCGGCAGCGGGTCGGGGCTCGCGATGATGGTGCGCTGCACGAGGAACAGGTTGTACTCGTAGTGCAGCACGCCGTCGACGAAGTAGGCCGTGAGCCCGCCGCCCGCGCCGCCGAGCTTGTAGAGCACGCCGTTCGCCTTCTCGGGCAGGTTCACCTTCATCGTGACGGTGTTCGGCTTGTTGCCGAGCGCCGGCGCGCAGAACTCCGGGATGCGCACGGTGTCGCCCGACATCTCCCACTCGGTGTAGGCCGGCCCGAGGCGGAACTCGGGGTGGTACACCGGCACCCACAGGCCGCCGCCGACCGGCAGCACCTCGTTCTTCGCGGCCTCGATCGCGAAGAGCTCCTTCATCTCTGCGAGCTTCTCGGGCCGCTCGGCGGCGAGGTCGTGCGCCTGCGACCAGTCCTCGTCGAGGTGGTAGAGCTCCCACTTGTCCTCGTCGGGGGTCCACGTCGCGATGCCGGGAGGGGCGCCGGGCACCCACGGCAGGCGCGGGCCGGTGGCCGAGGCGATCCAGCCGTCGGAGTAGATCGACCGGCTCGCCATGACCTCGAAGTACTGCACCCGGTGCCGGCCCTCGGCCTTCGCGTCGTCGATGGCGTAGGCGAAGCTCGTGCCGTCGATCGGGTCCTGCGGGATGCCGTTGACCGTGTCGGGGTGCGAGATGCCGAGGATCTCGTAGACCGTCGGCACGACGTCGATGACGTGGTGGAACTGGGTGCGCGGCTCTGGATCGTGCGCGATGCGACCTGGCCACTGCACGAACATCGGATTGCGCGTGCCGCCGAGGTGCGAGGCCATGAGTTTCATGCCCTGGTACGGGGTCGAGCCCGCCCAGGCCCACGCGGCGTGGTACTGGTTGTCGGTCGCCGGCGTGCCGAGCGCGTCGAGGCCGCCGAGCTCCTCGAGGGCGGCGATGTGCTGGTCGATCGTCGTCGGGATCATGTTCTGCGCGAGCAGCTCGCTGATGGTGCCGTTCTGGCCCTCGCCCGACGAGCCGTTGTCGCCCCAGATGTACATGATGATCGTGTCTTCGCCGTAGCCGAGCCGCTCGAGCTCGTCGATCAGGCGGCCGGCCTGCACGTCGGCGTGCTCGCCGAAGCCGGCGCACACCTCCATGAGCCGGGCCTGGAACGGCTTCTGGTGGTCGGGGATGTCGTCCCAGCCCTGCAGGCTCTCGGGGCGAGGCGTCAGCTCGGCCGAGTCGGGGATCCATCCCGCCGCCTTCGCGCCGGCGAACGCCTTCTCGCGGTAGGCGTCCCAGCCGTCGTCGAACATGCCCTTGTACTTGTCCGCCCACTCCTTCATGATGTGGTGCGGCCCATGGATGGCGCCCGTGGCCCAGTACATGTAGAACGGCTTGTCGGGCGCGTTGGCCTTGTGGTCGCGCAGCCACCGAATGGCGTCGTCGGCGAGGTCCTCGCTGAGGTGGTAGCCCTCTTCGGGCGTCTTCGGCGGCAGCACACAGGTCGTGTTGCGCACGAGGTTGGGCTCGTACTGGGATGCCTCGCCGGCGAGGAAGCCGTAGAAGTACTCGAAGCCGTAGCCGGTGGGCCATCGGTCGTACGGGCCGGCGGCCGTCGTCTCCTCGGCCGGGGTGTTGTGCCACTTGCCCCAGGCGCCGGTCGAGTAGCCGTAGTTGCGCAGCACCTCGGCCATGGTCGCGCTCGACTTCGGGATGTGGCCCGAGTAGCCGTCCCAGTCGTTGGCGAGCTCGGCGATCTGCCCGCTGCCGACGCGATGGTGGTTGCGGCCGGTGAGCAGCGACGCACGGGTCGGCGAGCACATCGCGGTGGTGTGGAAGCGGTTGAAGCCGATGCCGCCGGAGCGGATGCGATCGAGCGTCGGCGTCTCGACGACGCCGCCGAGCGGCTTCGGCAGCGCGGGACCCGCGTCGTCGATGAGGATGACGAGCACGTTCGGCGCCTGCTCGCCGAGGTGCCGCTCGGGCGGCAGTGGCGAGTAGGTCGACTCGGCGAGGGTGCGGCCCGCGATGCTGCCCGAGGGCTTCGGCGGGAACGGCAGGGTGCGCGCCGGCGGAAGGGGCGCGCCGATGATCGATTCGGTGTCGCTCATGATGTGTCCTCTCTCCCTGCTCAGCTCAGCAGCTTCGCCTTGGCGGCCTCGAACTCGGCGTCGCTCAGGATGCCCTGCGCCTTGAGGTCGGCGAGCTTCTGCAGCTCGGCGACCACGTCGGTGCCGCCCGCGGGTGCCGCGGCGGGTGCGGGTGCGGCGGGCTCGGGCGCGGGCGGCG
>JBDIAF010000156.1:0-4814 GCA_039812245.1 Agromyces sp.
CGGCTCGGTGCGCTCGACCGGGCCGAGCGCGCCGCGCTGAGCGGCGCGCTCGCGAAGCTGCGCGCCGGCTTCGAGACCGCACCTGCGCGCTGAGCCGCCCGACGCGACGATGCCTCGGGGCGAGCGCCCCGAGGCATCCGGAGCTCACTCGCTCGGCTCGCCCTGCATCTGCTGCACGGGGATCGCGGTCGTGATCGGACGGATGCCCGAGAGCTTCGACGGCGAGAGCTGTCGCTCGACCTCGTCACGGCTCATGAGCCCCGCCTCGACGACGAGGTCGGCGACGGGGCGACCCGTCGCGAGCGCCTGCTTCGCGAGCGTCGCGGCCTCGGTGTAGCCGATGAACGGGATGAGCGCGGTGATCACGCCGACGCTCGAGGCGACCATCTGGTCGAGGCGCTCGGTGTTGGCGGTGATGCCGTCGACGCAGTTGACGCGCAGCGTCCAGCACGCCTGGCGCATCCAGGTGATCGACTGCAGCAAGGAGTGCGCGATGACCGGCTCGAAGGCGTTGAGCTGCAGCTGCCCGCTCTCCGCCGCCATCGTGACGGTGACGTCGGCGCCCGCGACCGCGTACGCGACCTGGCTGACCGCCTCGGGGATGACGGGGTTGACCTTGCCGGGCATGATCGACGAGCCCGCCTGCTTGGGCGGAAGGTTGATCTCGCCGAGGCCCGCCTGCGGACCCGAGGACAGCAGGCGCAGGTCGTTGCAGATCTTCGAGAGCTTGATCGCGCTGCGCTTGAGCGCGCTCGAGAACGTCATGAAGACGCCCGTGTCGCTCGTGGCCTCGATGAGGTCGGGGGCCGACTCGAGGCGCAGGCCCGTGATGGCGCTGAGGTGGCGCACGACCGCGTCGGTGTAGCCCGGCTCGGCCGTGATGCCCGTGCCGATCGCGGTGGCGCCGAGGTTGACTTCGCCGAGCAGCTTGATCGTCTCGCGCAGGCGGTCGATGTCCTCGCCGAGGGTGGTCGCGAAGCCGTGGAACTCCTGGCCGAGGGTCATCGGCACCGCGTCCTGCAGCTGCGTGCGGCCGACCTTCAGCACCTCGTGGAACTCGCGCCCCTTCTTGCCGAAGGCGATGCGCAGCAGGTCGAGCTCGGCGAGCATCGTCTGCAGCGAGAACGCCATCGCGAGCTTCACCGCGGTCGGGTAGGTGTCGTTCGTCGACTGGCTGCGGTTCACGTCGTCGATCGGATGCAGCACGTCGTATCGGCCCTTGCCGTAGCCGCCGATCTCGAGCGCGAGGTTCGCGATGACCTCGTTGGCGTTCATGTTGGTCGAGGTGCCGGCGCCGCCCTGGATGACGCCGACGATGAACTGGTCGTGCAGCTCGCCGTCGATGATGCGCTGGCAGGCCTCGTCGATCCACGCGGCCTTCTGCGGCGTGATCACGCCCAGCTCGCGATTGGCCCGGGCCGCGGCCTGCTTGACCGAGGCGAGGGCGACGACGAGCTCGGGGTACACCGAGATCGGGCGCTTGGTGATGGGGAAGTTCTCGAGTGCGCGGAGCGTGTGCACGCCCCAGTAGGCGTCGACCGGCACCAGGCCCTCGCCGAGCGAGTCGCGCTCGGTGCGGGCGGGCACCTCGGGCCCTACCGGGTTCGTCTCGAGACGGCGTTCGGTGGACGGGTGTGCTGACATCGACACTGCTGGCTCCATCGCCTCGGCGCCGGGTGCCGGTCACGGTGGTGCCTGCCCCGACGGTGCTGCCGGCGCGGTTGTGCGCCTCCTCCGAGCCTAGCCGCGCGCACTCTCCGCCGTGGCCTACGAAGTGTGCGGGCTTCGCCCTCGGGGCGAACACCCGACGCACCTCGCGGCCGCGGCGGCGCCGCTCAGAACGCGAACGGCAGGAAGGGCAGGGCGAAGGCGCCGAGGGCGAGCACGCCGAGTCCGCCGAGCACGACGCCGACGAGCATGACGGCGTTGAGCACGACCCCCCAGATCGCCATGGTGCGCGAGGCGGGCTCGCGCTGCAGCGCGACGATGCCGAGGATGAGGCCGCCGACGGGCACGAGGAAGGTGAAGCCGGCGACGATCGAGACGAGCCCGAGCACGAGGCTCGCGATCGAGAACCCGTTCGTCTCGGTGGGCGCCTCGGCCTGCGCGGGGCCGGCGTACGGGGCCGCGGGCTGGTCGACGGGGCTGACGGTGCTGGGATCGATGGTCGTGGTCATGGCATCCACGCTACGGAGCCGGCACGCCCAGGGGTATGGGGATATCCCCCCGTTCCGGCCTCCGCCCCACCCGATACGATTCCGACAACGATCGTCCCCTTCCTCGGAAGCCTCCCTCGAAACGGAGCCCCATGGCACTCCCCTGGACCATCCACGGCGACGGCAGGACCGTCGCCCCCGGCGAGGTCGTCGCCCCCGGCGAGCGACTCAGCTGGCCGCGCACCATCGGCCTCGGCGCGCAGCACGTCATCGCGATGTTCGGCGCCACCTTCCTGGTGCCGCTGCTCACCGGCTTCCCGCCCGCGACGACCGTGCTGTTCTCGGGCATCGGCACGATCCTGTTCCTCCTCATCACGCAGAACAAGCTGCCGAGCTACCTCGGCTCCTCGTTCGCGTTCATCGCCCCGGTCACCGCCGCGCTGGCCGCCGAGCAGGCCGCCGACCCGATGGGCGCCGCGCTCTTCGGCATCGTCTCGGTGGGCGTGCTGCTCGCACTGCTCGGCGGCCTCGTCATCTGGACCGGCACCGGCTGGATCGACGTGCTCATGCCGCCCGTCGTGGCCGGTGCCATCGTCGCCCTCATCGGCCTCAACCTCGCGCCCGCCGCGAAGTCGAACTTCGACCAGGCGCCGCTCACGGCGCTCATCACCCTCGCCGCCGTGCTGGTGTCGACCGTGCTGTTCCGCGGCATCCTCGGTCGCATCTCGATCCTCATCGGCGTGGTCGTCGGCTACGTCGCCGCGGTCGTGCAGGGCGAGGTCGACTTCACCGCGGTCGAGCAGGCCGCCTGGGTGGGGCTGCCCGAGTTCCACCTGGCCGGCAACCCCTTCGCCGACTCGGCCCTGTGGGGCCTGCTGCCCGCGTTCCTGCCCATCGTGCTCGTGCTCATCGCCGAGAACGTCGGCCACGTGCGCGGCGTCGCGCAGATGACGGATGCCTCGGTGAACCGCCAGACCGGCCGCGCGCTCTTCGCCGACGGCATCGCGACGACCCTCGCCGGCCTCTTCGGCGGATCGGGCACCACGACCTACGGCGAGAACATCGGCGTCATGGCCGCCACCCGGGTGTACTCGACGGCCGCCTACTGGGTCGCCGGCTTCGTGGCGATCGTGCTGGGCCTCTCGCCGAAGTTCGGCGCCGTCGTCAACACGATCCCCGCCGGCGTGCTCGGCGGCGCGACGGTGGCGCTGTACGGCCTCATCGGGATCATCGGCGTCAAGATCTGGGTCGACAACAAGGTCGACTTCTCGCGCCCCGTGAACCAGTTCACGGCGGCCACGGCCCTGATCATCGGCATCGCGAACTTCACCATCGAGTTCGGCGCCGTCGTCTTCAACGGCATCGCGCTCGGCACGATCGCCGCGATCGTCGTCTTCCACGGGATGAACGCGATCGGCAGGGCTCGCGGCACGGCCTGACCGGCCTGCGCCGCTCCGGCGGCGAGAACGGGGGATGCCTCGGGCAGCACGCTGCCCGAGGCATCCGCCGTCTCGGGCGGGGAGGCGTCAGTCGATGCCGAACAGCGTCATCACGTGATCGCCGATGATCAGGTAGACGCCGAGGAGCACGGCGAGGCCGCTGACGGCGAAGCACGCCCAGGCGCCGACGAGCGCGAGGCGCTTCTGCCCCTCGGTGAGCGGGCTCTTCTTCGCCGCCTTCCTGGCGCGCTTCTCGGCCGCCTTGATCTCGGCCGGGGTGACGATCGTGATCGCGTCGGTGAACTCGGCCGGCGACACGATGGGGGTGCGGCCCGAGATCGTGAGCAGGCGGATGCCGAGCGAGTAGGCGATGACGACGACGACGGTGCCGACGAGCGCCGAGACGAGCACCAGGACGAAGGCGAGCCAGTCGATCACGAGTTCTTCGCCTTCTTCTTGGGCTTCGGGTTGCGCTTGATCTTCACCGCGCGGCCGGAGGCGGCCACCTCGGAGACGACGTTGCTGGCCGAGACCTCGGTGCGGCGCGACCAGAGGAAGATGCCGGAGATCACGATGACGCCGAGCACGGCGTCGACGATGACGCCGACGACGCCGAGGCCCGCGATGAGGGCGGCCACGGCGCCGACGAGGCCGGCGGCCGGCAGCGTGAGCAGCCAGCCGACGCCGATGCGGCCGGCGGTGCGCCAGCGGACCTTCGAGCCGCGGCGCCCGAGGCCCGAGCCGATGACCGAGCCCGAGGCGACCTGCGTGGTCGAGAGGGCGAAGCCCACGTGGCTCGAGGCGAGGATCGTCGCCGCGGTCGACGTCTCGGCCGCGAAGCCCTGCGCGGGCTTCACGTCGGTGAGGCCCGTACCGAGGGTCTTGATGATGCGCCAGCCGCCCATGTAGGTGCCGAGGGCGATCGCGACGGCGCAGGTCACGATGACCCACCACTGCACATCCGAGTCGGCCGGCTGCAGGCCCGCCGCCACGAGCGTGAGCGTGATGACGCCCATCGTCTTCTGAGCGTCGTTGGTGCCGTGGGCGAGCGCGACGAGCGAGGAGGAGAAGATCTGCGCGTGCCGGAAGCCGTCGCGACCGTCGGGCTTGCCGTCGTAGCGACGCGTGATGGCGTAGGCCAGCTTGGTCGCGACGTAGGCGATGAGGCCGGCGGTGAGCGGCGCGAGGATCGCCGGCAGCACGACCTTCGACAGGACGA
>JBDIAF010000157.1:0-4733 GCA_039812245.1 Agromyces sp.
TGTCCGCCGGTGTACAGGTGCTCCCCGATGAGGTCGGGCGTGAGGCGCTCGGCGAGGTCGTCGAGGCTCCGCCCCTCGGCGTGGTGCGCCGCGACGATCGCCCGCATCGCGTCGGTGATCTCCTTGCGGCCGCCGTAGCCGACGGCGAGGTTCACGTGCAGCCCGCGCTTGTCGGCCGTGCGGTGCTCGGCGGCGTCGAGGGCGGCCACTAGGGGCTCCGGCAGGCCGCCGTCGCTGCCGACGTGCTGCACCCGCCAATCGCGGTAGTGGCTGAGCTCCTCGGCGAGCTCGGCGATGATCTCGAACAGGTCGGAGAGCTCGGCCGACTGCCGGTTCGTCAGGTTGTCGGCCGACAGGAGGTACAGGGTGACCACCTGGACCCCGAGGTCGTCGCACCACTCGAGGAACTCGCGCATCTTCGCGGCGCCCGCCCGGTGCCCGTGCGCGGCGGTGTCGTAACCCAGCTGCTTCGCCCAGCGCCGGTTGCCGTCGATGATCATGGCGACGTGGCGCGGCACCGTCCCCGCCCCGAGCCCGCGCTGCAGGCGTCGTTGGTAGAGGCGGTAGAGGAAGCCGCGACCCAGGGACCCGTCGCTCTTCTGCACGCGACTACGCTACCCCTCCGCACGAGGCGCCACTCACAGCGGATCGTGATGGGCGACGCCCTACGCTTGGTGCATGACCCCCGCGAACGCGCGCGAACCCGAAGACGTGGCCGAGCTGCTCGAGCATCCCATCGACGAGCTCGACGCCGCCGACGCCGCGGTCGCGCGCGACGAGCACCGCGGCCCCGAACTGCCGAACATCCCGCTGCTCGACGCCTCGCTCGCCAACCCGGCCGAGCTCAAGCCCACCTGGCGCGGCTGGATCCACGCGGGCACCTTCCCCGTCACGATCGCCGCCGGCATCGTGCTCATCACGCTCGCGCACGGCGCGCCGGCGAAGTGGGCCTCGGCGGTGTTCATGCTGACCTCGATGCTGCTGTTCGGCAACTCGGCGCTCTACCACCGGTTCAACTGGAAGCCGAAGACGAAGGTCGTCCTCAAGCGCATCGACCACGCCAACATCTTCCTGCTCATCGCCGGCACCTACACGCCACTCGCGATCCTCGCGCTGCCGCCCGACAAGGGCCTCGTGCTGCTCGCGATCGTCTGGGGCGGCGCCCTCGCGGGCATCGGGTTCCGCGTGTTCTGGATCACCGCGCCGCGCTGGCTCTACGTGCCGCTGTACCTGCTGCTCGGCTGGGCCGCCGTCATGTACATCGTCGACCTGGTGAACGCGAACGTCGCGATGATGGTGCTCGTGTGCGTCGGCGGCGTGCTCTACACGATCGGCGCCGTGGTCTACGGCATCAAGAAGCCGAACCCGTGGCCCGGGCACTTCGGCTTCCACGAGATCTTCCACGTGTGCACCGTGCTGGCCTTCATGTGCCACTGGACGGCGACGCTCCTGATCGCCGTCGCCCCCGTCTACCACGTCGGCTGACGCCCCGGCCGCGGCGCTCGCGGGGGCGAGCCGTCAGCGCGCGGGCGGCTCGTCGGGCGCCTCGCCGGTCTGCTGATCGTACGCCTCGCCCGAGGCATCCGTCGCCTGGCCGTCGGCCTCGGTGTTCTCGAGCTCCGCCTCGCGCGCCTCGGCGTCGAGCTGCTCGTTGACCTGCGCGCGGTAGTTCACCCGACGGATGCGCCGGACCATGTCGAGCACGAGCAGCAGCACGACGACCATGACGAGGAACGTCACGACGAAGCCGACCACGCCCGGCGTGACCGTGTTCGGGTCGAACTCCTCCTCGTCGGCCGCGGCGGAGAGGGCCGACAGCACGGAGCCTGCGGAGCGGAGGAGCATCGGGAGGGGCCTTTCGAGACGTGGATTCCGCCTTCAGGGGGCGGCGTTAGGCTGGAAGCAGCCTAGTCGATCCACCTCCGAAGGAGCCCCGTGACGAGTCCCAGCGCACTCGACGAGCGATACGGCCGAACCCGCCGCAATCGCTCGCGCGATCGCCTGCTGCTCGTGCTCGGCGCCGTCGCGGTCGGCGTCGTGCTCATCGCCTGGGTCGTGTGGGCCGGCCTCGACGGTTCGAAGCCGCAGGTGCAGGCGACCGACCTCGGCCACGTGCTGCAGCCCGACGAGCGGGCGGTCGAGGTGAGCTGGCAGCTGTCGGTGCCCGCCGGCAACGACACCGCGTGCATCGTGCAGGCGCTCAACGAGGACTTCACCGTCGTCGGCTGGAAGGTCGTCGAGATCCCCGCCTCCGACAAGCCGATCCGCGAGTTCACCGAGACGGTGCGCACCGCGCAGGAGGCGAACACCGGTTTGATCAACCGGTGCTGGCTCACCTAACATAGGAGATTCGCTCCGGCATCCGCCGGGGCGACACGTCTATTCCGGACGCAGTTCCGAACAGGAGTGTGCACCATGGCGCAGGACGCCACCACCGTCACCTGGCTCACCCAGGACGCCTTCGACCGGCTCACCGCCGAGCTCGAGGAGCTCTCGACCACCGGTCGCGAAGAGATCGCGAAGCGCATCGAAGCGGCTCGCGAAGAGGGCGACCTGAAGGAGAACGGCGGCTACCACGCCGCGAAGGACGAGCAGGGCAAGATCGAGGCCCGCATCCGCCAGCTGAAGGAGCTGCTGAAGACCGCCGAGGTCGGCGAGGCTCCCGCCTCGAAGGGCATCGTCGAGTCGGGCACCGTCATCACCGCGATCATCGCGGGCGACGAGGAGACCTTCCTCATCGGCAGCCGCGAGATCGCCGGCGACTCCGAGCTCGACGTGTGGAGCGAGCAGTCGCCGCTCGGGGCCGCGATCCTCGGGCTCAAGGTGGGCGAGAAGACGAGCTACGTCGCCCCCAACGGCCGCGACATCGAGGTCGAGATCACGGCGGTCGAGACCTGGGGCGGCCAGTAGGCCCCTTCAGAGCAGAGACAGCGAGCGGATGCCTCGGGCTGCGGCCCGGGGCATCCGCTCGTTTCGCGCTGCTGCTCGTCGTCAGTCGTCGAGCACGACCGGCTCGTAGCCGGCGCTGCGGAGGACCTCGACCACCTGCGCGCGGTGCTCGGGGCCGCGGGTCTCGACCGAGATGTCGATCTCGACCTCGGAGATCTGCAGCCCGCGGCCGTGCCGCGTGTGCAGCACCTCGACCACGTTCGCGTGGGTTCCGGCCAGCAGCTCGGCGATGCGCACGAGCTGGCCGGGGCGGTCGGGCAGGCCCACGCGCACGGTGAGGTAGCGGCCGGACGCCGCGAGGCCGTGCGAGATGACCCGCTGCATCAGCAGCGGGTCGATGTTGCCGCCCGAGAGCATCGCGACGACGGGCCCGTCGGAGCTCACGGCCCCCGTCATGAGGGCGGCGACCGAGGCCGCGCCCGCGGGCTCGACGACGAGCTTGGCCCGCTCGAGCAGCACGAGCAGCGCACGGGCGAGGTCGTCCTCGTCGACGGTGACGATCTCGTCGACCGCCTCGCGGATGATCGCGAAGTTGAGCTCGCCGGGGCGGTACACCGCCATGCCGTCGGCGATCGTCGGCACCACCGGGACCTGCAGCGGCTCGCCCGCTGCGATGGACGGCGGGTACGGCGCGGCATTCGCGGCCTGCACGCCGACCACGCGGATCGAGCGCCCCTCGGCCGCCGCCCGCTGCTTGGCGGCGCTGGCGATGCCGGCCGCGAGGCCGCCGCCGCCGATCGGGACGACGATCGTGGCCGCCTCGGGCACCTCGTCGAGGATCTCGAGCGCGAGCGTGCCCTGGCCGGTGATCACGTCGGGGTGGTCGAACGGGGGGATGAACACCGCGCCCGTGCGCTCGACGTAGTCGATCGCCGCCTGCTGGGTGTCGCCGAACGACGCCCCGGCGAGCACGACGTCGGCGCCGTACGCGCGCGTGGCCTCGAGCTTGGGCAGGGCGACGCCGACCGGCATGAAGATCGTGGCCTTGATGCCGAGCTCGCGCGCCGCGTAGGCGACGCCCTGGGCGTGGTTGCCGGCGGAGACCGCGACGACGCCCCGCTCGCGCTCGTCGGCGGTGAGGCGCGTCATCCGCAGGTAGGCGCCGCGCAGCTTGTACGAGCCCGTGCGCTGGAGGTTCTCGCACTTCAGGTGCACCGGCGCGCCGACGAGGCGCTCGAGGTAGCGCGACGACTCCATCGGGGTCTGCCGGGCCACCCGCCCGACGACCTCGCGCGCCTGCTCGAAGTCGGCGAGGGCGGGGCCCGGGAATGCAGCGGTCACGTGCGGTCTTCTCCTCGTGCGGGGCGGGGGCGGGCGGGGACGGTGCGCCAGATCGGCGATTCGGCCTGGTGGCCCGACGGCGCGCGCTCGTCCTTCCAGTCGCCGCTCGCGATGTAGGCGATCATGACGTTCGCGACCGCGGCGATCGGCACGGCGAAGAGGGCGCCGGGGATGCCCGCGAGCAGCGAGCCCGTGGCGACGGCCACGACGACGCCGAGCGGGTGCACCTTGACGGCGGTACCCATGATGAGCGGCTGCAGCACGTGGCCCTCGACCTGCTGGACGAGCAGCACGATGCCGAGCATGATCAGCGCGACGACCCAGCCGTTGTAGACGAGCGCCACGAACACCGCGAGCGCGCCGGTGACGACGGCGCCGACGATCGGGATGAAGGAGCCCAGGAAGACGAGGATCGCGATCGGCACGGCGAGCGGCACGCCGAGGAAGAAGGCGCCCAGGCCGATGCCGATGGCGTCGATCGTGGCGACGAGGATCTGCACCTT
>JBDIAF010000158.1:0-4719 GCA_039812245.1 Agromyces sp.
GGCGACGGCTCGACTTCGACTCGCCGGCCGGTGCCGCTGCGGGCTGCTCGGTCGCGGGCGTCGCAGCCGGGGCATCCTGGCTCTGCGCGCCTTCGACTGCGGTGCGAGCGGCCGCGTGCTCGTCGTGCGGAGCGTGCGCGAGCGTCGAGGCCGCGATCTTCGCGAGGGCGTGCTTCGCGTCCTCGGTGATGCCGTGGGTGCCCGCCGAAGCCGCCTTGGGCTCGGCGGCCGGCGCCTGGGCGGCCTGCTCGTTGCGCTGGCGGCCGCGGCGGCGCTCGACCTGCTGCGGGGCGCGGTGGCGCACGATCGGCTCGTGGTGGACGATGATGCCGCGACCGGCGCACACCTCGCAGGGCTCGCTGAACGACTCGAGGAGGCCGAGGCCGAGCTTCTTGCGCGTCATCTGCACCAGGCCGAGCGAGGTGACCTCGGCGACCTGGTGCTTGGTGCGGTCGCGCGAGAGGCACTCGACGAGCCGGCGGAGCACGAGGTCGCGGTTCGACTCGAGCACCATGTCGATGAAGTCGACCACGATGATGCCGCCGATGTCGCGCAGGCGCAGCTGGCGCACGATCTCTTCGGCGGCCTCGAGGTTGTTCTTGGTGACCGTCTCCTCGAGGTTGCCGCCCGAGCCGACGAACTTGCCGGTGTTGACGTCGACGACGGTCATCGCCTCGGTGCGGTCGATGACGAGCGAGCCGCCCGAGGGCAGCCAGACCTTGCGGTCGAGCGCCTTCTCGATCTGCTCGGTGATGCGGAACTCGTCGAACGCGTCCTTCTCGCCCTCGTACGCCTCGACCCGCTCGAGCAGGTCGGGCGCCACCTGGCGGAGGTACCGCTCGATCGTCCCGCGCGACTCGTCGCCGGCGATGATCATCTTCTGGAAGTCCTCGTTGAAGACGTCGCGGACGATCTTGATGAGCAGGTCGGGCTCGGAGTGCAGGAGCGCGGGCGCCTGCACCTTCTCGAGCGTCTGCGAGATGTCGGCCCACTGCGAGATCAGCCGGTTGACGTCGAGCGTGAGCTGCTCCTCGGTCGCCCCCTCGGCCGCGGTGCGCACGATGACGCCCTGGTTCTCGGGCAGCACCTCTTTGAGGATCTTCTTCAGGCGGGCGCGCTCGGTGTCGGGGAGCTTCCGGCTGATGCCGTTCATCGAGCCGTTCGGCACGTACACGAGATAGCGCCCGGGCAGCGAGATCTGGCTCGTGAGGCGTGCGCCCTTGTGGCCGACGGGGTCCTTCGTGACCTGCACGAGCACGCGGTCGCCCGGCTTCAGGGCGAGCTCGATGCGACGGGGCTGGTTCTTCTCGCCGTTCTCGGCGGCGGCGTCCCAGTCGACCTCGCCCGAGTAGAGCACGGCGTTGCGGCCGCGGCCGATGTCGACGAAGGCGGCCTCCATGCTGGGCAGCACGTTCTGCACGCGGCCGAGGTAGACGTTGCCGATGAGCGATGCGTCCTGGTTGCGGGCCACGTAGTGCTCGACCAGCACGCCGTCCTCGAGGACGCCGATCTGGATGCGGCCGCCCTTCTCGCGGACGACCATCTTGCGGTCGACCGACTCGCGGCGCGCGAGGAACTCCGACTCGGTGATGACCGCACGACGACGGCCCGCGTCGCGCCCGTCGCGGCGCCGCTGCTTCTTCGCCTCGAGGCGGGTCGATCCCTTGACCTTCTGCGGCTCGGTGATGAGCTCGGGCTCGCGGGGCTTGCGCACCTTGACGACGGTGTTCGCGGGCTCGTCGCCGGTCGTCCGCGCGTCCTCCCCGCTGCGGCGGCGGGCGCGACGGCGCATGCTCGAGCCCTCGTCGCCACGATCGGCGCGCTCGCCCCGCTCGGGGCGGTCGTCGTGCTCGGGCACCGCGTACACCGGCGGCGCGCGGAAGATCAGCGAGGTCGTCGTGATCGGCTCGGTGATCGGGCGCAGCTCGGGCGCGAGCTCGGGCTCGACCGGTGCCGACGCCTCTGCGGCCGGCGGCACGGCGTCACCGGCCGCCTCGTCGACGTCGGCCGACTCGCTCGCGGCCTGCACAGAGTCCGGTTCGGGCGTCTCGAGCGACGCGTCCGTCGACGCGCCGTCGGCGGACGTCACCGGCTCACCCGTGGACTCGTCCACGGGCGCCGACTCGGGCGCGACGGCCGCGGCCGCGGCCGCCGAGGCATCCGCCCGCCCGGGCACGCCCTGCTCGTCGACCGGCGCCTCGGGCTGCTCGGCGTGGGGAACGACCGTGGCCCGACGCGATCCGCGCCGGGAGCCGAAGAGGCCCCCTCGACGCTTCGCCGCGCGGCCGGCGGGTTCGTTCGTGTTCTCGTTTCCTGCTTCCACCATCTCTGGTGCACTCCTACACCGGGGGCGCGACCTGGATCGCGCCTCCCGTACTCCTCGGAGCGGCCCGCGCGCTCGCGCGGTGCCGCCAATCCTTCGCTCCTGCGACCCGTCGGCGTGCGCCGTGATCGCGATGTGCGGCGTGTTCGCCGCGGTCGGGATGCCGGGCATCCCCAAAGCTCTGTCGTCGCATCGGGCTGGCCCGCTGCGACTTCCCTCCGATTATCGCACGCCCCGGCGATTCGGCGCTGACCGCCGTGCCAGAATACGAACATGCCCGACTCCGTACGTGCCGCACGCCCCGTCGGGGTCGCCGTCTTCCTCCTGATCGCCGGCGCGCTCGGCCTGCTCGCAGCATGGGAGCTCTCGGTCGAGAAGGTGCTCACCCTGCAGGATCCGGGCCACGTGCCCTCGTGCAACGTCGGCGTGCTCGTGGGCTGCGGAACCAACCTCGCCTCCTGGCAGGGTCAGGTCTTCGGCTTCCCCAACCCGTTCCTCGGCGTGGCGGCGTGGCCCGTCGTGATCACGATCGCGATGGGGATCCTCGCCGGTGCGCGCTTCGCACGCTGGTTCTGGCTGGGCCTGAACGTGGGCGTCGCGGGGGCGCTCGTCTTCGTCGGGTGGCTGATCTACCAGAGCATCTACGTGCTCGACGTGCTGTGCCCGTGGTGCATGCTCACGTGGGCGGTCACGATCCCGAGCTTCTGGGTCGTCACCCTGCACAACCTGCGCGAGGGCAACATTCCCGCGTCGGCACGCGTCCGGCGGCTCGCCGGCGCGTGGTTCGGCTGGATCCCGCTCATCACGATCGTCTGCTACGCGATCGTCATCCTGCTCGCCCAGGCGCAGATGAACGCGATCCCGCGCGTCATCCTCGACCTGCAGACCGCGTTCGGCTGAGACGCCGACGGCGGCGCACCCGATCGGGGTGCACCGCCGTCGAAGGACGAGCCGGATGCCTCAGGCGAACCAGAGCTCGAGCTCGCGCTCGGCCGACTCGACCGAGTCCGAGCCGTGCACGAGGTTCTGCTGCACCTTGAGACCCCAGTCGCGGCCGAAGTCGCCGCGAATGGTGCCTGGCGCCGCCGTCGTCGGGTCGGTGGTGCCGGCGAGCGACCGGAACCCCTCGATGACGCGGTTGCCGGCGACGCGGATCGCGACGGTCGGGCCGGACTGCATGAACTCGATGAGGGGCTCGTAGAAGGGCTTGCCCTCGTGCTCGGCGTAGTGCTTCGCGAGCAGCTCGCGGTCGGCCTGCACGAGGCGGATGTCGACGAGCGAGTAGCCCTTCTGCTCGATGCGGCGGAGGATCTCCCCGGTGAGGTTGCGGGCGACGCCGTCGGGCTTCACGAGCACGAGGGTCTCTTCGATGGCGGTGGTCATTCCTGTTCCTTCCCTGCGGCCGCGGCCGCGCGTTCGCGATCGATCCGTGCGCCGGCGACCATGCAGTACCACCACATGCCGCCGAAGAGCGCGCCGACGACGTACATCGCCGGATTGATGAGGCCGGCTGCGAGGATCAGCGCCTGCAGCACCCAGCCGAGCGCATAGCCCCAGCCGAAGCGCAGCGACGCGATCGTCACCACGAGGCCGACGATGATGACGCCGCCCGCCACGAGCGCGGCCCAGGCCGGAAGGCCGAAGGGCCCGCCCTCGGACGGTGTGAGCCCCCAGAGCACGAGGGCGGCGAGGAACACCACGATCGTCTCGAAGCCGAGCACGATCGAGGCGAGGCTGCGGCGCACCGATCCCCCGTTCACTCGTTCCACCCCCGGTCGGCGGCGTAGGCCATCGCCTCGCCCACGAGCACGATCGACCCGGCGACGACGACGCCGCGCTTCTCGCCGGCGGACGCCCAGTCGCGGGCGAGCTCGAGCGCCTCGTCGAGGCGGGGCGCGAGCTGCACGCGGTCCGGCCCCACCGCGGACGCGAGCTGCGCGGCGAGTCGCTCTGCGGGCACGGCGCGGTCGGAGTCGGGCTGCGTGACGACGAAGGCGGCGCCGGTCTCGGCCAGCACCGAGGCGATGCCGGCCGCGTCCTTGTCGCCCAGCACCCCGAGCACGACGACGAGCTCGTCGAAGTCGAACGACTCGGCGAGGGACGCGACGAGCGCACGCGCGCCGTGCGGGTTGTGGGCGGCGTCGACGATCACCGGCGGCTGGGCGCCGATGCGCTGCAGCCGGCCGGGAGAGCTGGCGTTCGCGAGGCCCTCGCGCAGGGCCTCGTCGCCGAGCGGCGTCGCACCGCCGCCGAGGAAGGCCTCGACCGCCGCGACCGCGACGGCCGCGTTCTGCGCCTGGTGCGCGCCGTACAGCGGCAGCACGAGGTCGCGGTACTCCCCCGCGAGCCCGCGCACCGAGACGAGCTGGCCGCCGACGGCCGGCTGCCGCTCGATC
>JBDIAF010000159.1:0-4684 GCA_039812245.1 Agromyces sp.
TGCCGGGGCGTGGGCGCTCGCCGGGGTGGAGCGCGGCCGGCTGACCGCATCCGTCGAGCGCGCCGTCGCACCGGTGTGCCGCGGCTTCGCGCCGGCCCTCGACGAGCCGGGCCCCGCGAACCGGTAGACTGGCGGGCAACGACTGCGATCCGGCCATCACCGGGGAGTCTTCGGAAGAACGCGAGAGGCCTGCCGCGAGGCATCCGATCGTCAGTAGAACCGAACGGGACCAGCCCGTCACAGCTGAAGAACGAGCGGCCGTGCCCGCCCGAGCGATCGGGTCGGCGCGGCAAGCGGGGTGGTACCGCGGTGGTGTCAGGCAGACCCACCGTCCTCGTGGACCGGCGAGATCTCAGCAGGAGCGAGCGTTGTACCCCAAGGGCCAGGAGCCAGAGTCGTCCGTCACGCCGTCGCCGTCCTTCCCGGCGATCGAGCAGGAGGTGCTCGCCTTCTGGAAGGCCGACCGCACCTTCCAGGCGTCGATCGACGAGCGCGAGGGCGCCCCCGAATGGGTGTTCTACGACGGCCCGCCGTTCGCGAACGGCCTGCCGCACTACGGGCACCTGCTCACCGGCTACGCCAAGGACGTCTTCCCGCGCTTCCAGACGATGCGCGGCAAGCAGGTGCACCGCCGCTTCGGCTGGGACACCCACGGCCTGCCCGCCGAGCTCGAGGCGGAGCGCCAGCTCGGCATCACCGACAAGAGCCAGATCGAGGAGATGGGCATCGCGGCCTTCAACGAGGCCGCCCGCTCCTCCGTGCTCCGCTACACGAAGGAGTGGGAGGAGTACGTCACCCGGCAGGCTCGCTGGGTCGACTTCGAGAACGACTACAAGACCCTCGACACGGGCTTCATGGAGTCGGTCGTGTGGGCGTTCAAGACCCTGCACGACAAGGGCCTCGCCTATGAGGGCTACCGCGTGCTGCCGTACTGCTGGCGCGACCAGACGCCGCTCTCGAACCACGAGCTGCGCATGGACGACGACGTCTACAAGATGCGGCAGGACCAGACCGTCACGGTCACCTTCCCGCTCACGGGCGCGAAGGCCGAGGCGCTCGGCCTCACGGCCGTGCGCGCGCTCGCGTGGACGACGACGCCGTGGACCCTGCCCACGAACTTCGCCCTCGCCGTCGGCCCCGACATCGAGTACGCGGTCGTGCCGGCCGGCCCGAACGGCACCCCGGATGCCACGGTGAACCGCGAGGCCGCCGCGAGCCGGTCCGGCGAGGCGAACGACACCGAGGTGCTCGGCGCCGAATACCTGATCGCGATCGACCTCGTCGGCAACTACGCGAAGGAGCTCGGCTACGACTCGGCCGAGGAAGCGCGCGCAGCGGTGAGCCGCACCGTGCGCGGCACCGAGCTCGAGGGCATCAGCTACGACCGCCTGTTCGACTACTACGCCGATGTCGAGGCGTGGGGCCTCGAGAACGCCTGGCGCATCCTCGTGGCCGACTACGTCACGACGGAGGACGGCACCGGCATCGTGCACCAGGCTCCCGCCTACGGCGAGGAGGACCAGCGGATCTGCGAGGCGGCGGGCATCCCCGTCATCATCTCGCTCGACGACGCCGGCCGCTTCCTGCCCGAGGTGGGCGACGTCGCCGGCCAGCTCTGGAGCGACGCCAACAAGCCGCTCACCCAGCTGCTGAAGGCCGAGGGGCGGCTGCTCCGCCAGGCGAGCTACGAGCACTCGTATCCGCACTGCTGGCGCTGCCGCAACCCGCTCATCTACAAGGCCGTCTCGAGCTGGTTCATCCGGGTGCCCGAGTTCAAGGGCCGCATGGGCGAGCTCAACCAGGAGATCACCTGGGTGCCCGAGAACGTCAAGGACGGCCAGTTCGGCAAGTGGGTGGCCGGCGCCCGCGACTGGTCGATCAGCCGCAACCGCTACTTCGGCTCGCCCATCCCCGTGTGGAAGAGCGACGACCCGGCGTACCCTCGCGTCGACGTCTACGGCTCCCTCGCCGAGATGGAGCGCGACTTCGGCCGCCTCCCGACGAACGCGGCGGGCGAGCCCGACCTGCACCGCCCCTACATCGACGAGCTCACGAGGCCCAACCCCGACGACCCGACGGGTCGGAGCACCATGCGGCGCATCCCCGACGTGCTCGACGTCTGGTTCGACTCGGGCTCCATGCCGTTCGCCCAGGTGCACTACCCGTTCGAGAACCGCGAGTGGTTCGACACGCACCACCCGGCCGACTTCATCGTCGAGTACATCGGCCAGACCCGCGGCTGGTTCTACGTCATGCACGTGCTCTCGACCGCCCTGTTCGACCGCCCGGCCTACCGCAACGTCGTCAGCCACGGCATCGTGCTCGGCAGCGACGGCCAGAAGATGTCGAAGTCGCTGCGCAACTACCCCGACGTCAACGAGGTGTTCGACCGCGACGGGTCCGACGCCATGCGCTGGTTCCTGATGTCGAGCTCGGTGCTGCGCGGCGGCAACCTCGTGGTCACCGAGGAGGGCATCCGCGAGGGCGTCCGCCAGCTCATGCTGCCGCTGTGGAGCACCTGGTACTTCTTCTCGCTCTACGCCAACACGGCGAAGCAGGGCGGCTACGAGGCGTCCCGCTCGACCGCGTCGAACGACGTGCTCGACCGCTACCTGCTCGCGAAGCTGGGCGAGACGGTCGACGCGGTCACCGCCGACCTCGAGGCCTTCGACTCGACGCTCGCCGCGCAGAAGCTGCGCGACTTCGGCGACGTGCTCACGAACTGGTACGTGCGCCGCTCGCGCGACCGCTTCTGGACCGGCGTGGCCGAGGACGGCTCGGGCGCCGAGGCGTTCGACACGCTCTACACCGTGCTCGAGACGCTCACCCGTCTCGCGGCGCCCCTGCTGCCGCTCGTGAGCGAGCGCGTCTGGAAGGACCTGACCGGCGGTCGCAGCGTGCACCTGGCCGACTGGCCCTCGGCGGCGGAGTTCCCCGCCGACCCCGAGCTCGTCGCGGCGATGGACGCCGTGCGCGAGATCACCGGCGTCGCGCTCGCCCTGCGCAAGCAGGCCGGCCGTCGCGTGCGGCTTCCGCTCGCGAAGCTCACGGTCGTCGCCCCGGATGCCTCGGCGCTCGCGCCGTTCGAGTCGATCCTGCGGGACGAGCTGAACGTGAAGGCCGTCGAGGTCGTGGAGCTCGACGAGGGCAGCGCCGAGGCGTACGGGGTGACCAAGCGGCTGACCGTGAACGCCCGCGCGGCCGGCCCCCGGCTCGGCAAGCAGGTGCAGCAGGCGATCCAGGCCGCTCGTGCCGGAGACTGGTCGCTCGACGGGACGCAGGTCGTCGCGGGCGGCATCGCCCTCGAGGCCGGCGAGTACGAGCTCGTGCTCGAGGCCGGCGCCAGCGAGGGCGAGACGGCGCTCGGCCTCATCGCCGACGGCGGCTTCATCATGCTCGACACGGCCACCACGCCCGAGCTCGAGGCCGAGGGCGTCGCCCGCGACCTCGTCCGCGCCGTGCAGGACGCCCGGAAGGCGACCGGCCTCGAGGTCGGCGACCGCATCCGGCTGAACCTCGCACTCGATGCGGCCGGCGCCTCCGCCGCCGAGGCGCACCGCGAGCTCATCTCGGGAGAGACGCTGGCCGTCGAGCTCGCGATCGTCGCCATCGCCGAGGACCTGGCCGAGACCGTGAAGCCGCTCGCGGGCGGCACCCGCGCCGTGATCGGGGTCGAGAAGGCATGAGCGACGCGTACGACGGCGAATTCGACGCCGACGCCCGCGAGGCGGCCGACGCGGTCTACGCCGCCCTGCTCGAGCGGGTGGGCGAGGGGGCGCCCGAGCGCCGCCTCGCGGCGACCCGCCGAGCGGTCGAGCTGCTGGGCGACCCGCATCGCGCCGCACCGGTGATCCACATCACGGGCACCAACGGGAAGACCTCGACGAGCCGCATGATCGCGAGCGTGCTCGGCGCCTACGGGCTTCGCACCGGCATGCTCACGAGCCCCCACCTCGAGCGGTTCACCGAGCGGATCCTGCTCGACGGCCAGCCCATCTCCGACGAGGCGATCGCGCGAAACTGGAGCGAGATCGAACCGTTCGTCGCCATCGTCGACGCCGAGCTCGAGCAGCGCGGCGAAGCACCGCTCACCTTCTTCGAGACCATGACGGTGCTCGCCTTCGCCTGCTTCGCGGATGCGCCGGTCGACGTCGTCGTGCTCGAGGTCGGCATGGGCGGCGAATGGGACTCGACGAACGTCGCCGACGGGGAAGTCGCGGTGATCACGCCGATCGACCTCGACCACCAGTCGAAGCTCGGCTCCACCGTGGCGGAGATCGCGCGCACGAAGGCCGGGATCATCAAGCCCGCAGCGTCGGTCGTCTCGGCCGCGCAGCCCGCCGAGGCGCTCGCCGAGCTGCGCCGCGCGGCCGAGCTCACCGAGTCGACCGTCGCCGTGGAGGGCGAGCAGTTCGGCGTGATCGAGCGGCAGCCGGCCGTCGGCGGCCAGCTCGTCTCGGTGCGCGGGCTCGCGGGGGAGTACCGCGACCTCGTGCTGCCGCTGTACGGCGCGCACCAGGCGCAGAACGCGGCCGTCGCCGTCGCGGCGGTCGAGGCCTTCCTCGGCGGCGGCGCGCCGCCGCTCGCCGACGAGGCGCTGCGCGAGGGCCTCGCGAACGCCAGCTCTCCCGGCCGGCTGCAGCGCATCGGCGCCCAGCCGCCGGTGATCGTCGACGCCGCCCAC
>JBDIAF010000160.1:0-4662 GCA_039812245.1 Agromyces sp.
CGGCGCGGATGCCGTCGAGCAGCGACGCGATTCCCACGAGCGGCCCGATCGCCGCGAAGGCCAGCGTGAGCGGCGATCGGGTGATCGCGAACATCAGGCCGGCGGCAGCGACCGGCGCGAGCGTCGCGAGCACCGGGACCCCGGGGCGGCGAGCCCGGCCCGGCTGCGGCGGCAGGTTGAGCGGGCGGCTCTCGTCGGCGAATCGATTCACCCCCGAAGCCCATCACGCAGCGTCTGCGGCGGGTCAGGAGCGAGCGCCGGTTGCGGACAACTCGCGTGGCGGCAGCGGTGTGGAGGACGAGTCAGTCGACCGCGAAACTCTGCTGCGCGATCTCGACCGTGCTGCCGCGGGGAACCAGGTAGCGTCGACCGGGTTCGCATCGCAGCGCGCCGTCGTCGGGGCGGCGCACGACCGTGCCGTTGCCCGAGAAGCGGTCGGCGATCCACAGCACGCCGTCGTGGGAGCCGAACTCGAGGTGGGTCTTCGACACCGACAGGGTGCGATCGGCGATCTGCACGAGGTGGTCGAACCGCTCCCCCGCCTGGGGCAAGGGCTTGCGCCCGATCAGGCCGCTGCCGAACACGATGCGCGTCTCGCCGGTGCTGAAGCGCAGCCGGTACCGGTCTGAGCCGGCCGGGACGGCCACGGGCGCGGCGACGGCGGCCGCGCCGTCGACGACCCCGCCGTCGTACGTCGGCCCGGATGCCTCGGCGGCACCGGGCTCGGCATCCGGGAACCCGACCGGCACGTCGTCGAGCGGCGAGATACGTGAGTGCTGGGCGGTGGCGCCCGCCGCGGTCGGCGGCGGCTGCCGCGAGGCATCCGCGCCCTCGTCGTCGCGCGCCTGCTCGGCGAGCCGGCCGTCGGGCGTGCGGAACGCGCCGACCGGGATGCTGATGACCCCGCTGTGACGCTTCGGCAGGCGCTCGACGATGGTCGTGTCTCCCGGCCTCGGGTCGGGCTTGCGCCGTGATTCGGGGGTCGCGCTCGTCGAGCTGCCGCATTCGCCGCAGAACATCGCCCCGTCGGGCAACTCCGCCCCGCAGATCCGGCAGTTCACTCGCACTCCTCTCCGCCCACCAGCGTAGCCGTGGCGGCGCGCGGCGCCGGTGAGCGGCGCGGCGCGATCGACGGCGGATGCCCCGGCTCCACGTCAGGCCGCCGGCGGCGTCACCTTCAGCACGTCGACCACGACCACGGTGACGTTGTCGCGGCCGCCGTTGCCGAGCGCGGCGTCGAGCAGATGGTGCGCCGCGGCGTCGGCCGACTGGTTCGAGGTCAGGAAGTGCCGGATGCCGTACGCGGTCAGCATCTTCGTGAGGCCGTCGGAGCAGATGAGCAGCCGCATGCCCGGTTCGATCGCGATCGCGCGGTAGTCGGGCAACGGCGCCTCGTGGAAGCCGACGGCGCGGGTGATCACGTTGGAGTGCGGGTGCGTCTCGGCCTCCTCCTTCGTGATCTGGCCCGCGTCGACGAGCTCCTGCACGATCGAGTGGTCGACGGTGAGCTGCTCGAGCACTCCCCCGATGAGCCGGTACACGCGGGAGTCGCCGATGTTGAACACGATCCAAGCGGGCTCGCCCGAGATCGAGCCGAGCGCCGCTCCGGTCACCGTCGTGCCGCTGCCCTCGTCGGTGACGCCCTTGCCGCGTCCCATGTCCTGCACCGCGAGGCGGAGCGCCTGGTCGATGTCGGGCGTGCCGACGACGGTCTTGCCGGCGTGCTCGGCGAGACGGGTCACGACCGCCGCGCTGGCGAAGTCGCCGGCGGCGTGGCCGCCCATGCCGTCGGCGACGGCGAACAGCGGCGGCTTCGCGAGGTAGCTGTCCTCGTTGACCTCGCGGCGCAGCCCGGTGTCGGTGAGCGCCGACCAGCCCAGCGTCACCTCGGTGCCGTCTGGCAGCACGACGGTGTGCCGGGGATTGCCGATGCCGATCTGGGTCACGGATATCGCCTGTCTGCGCGGGGGGACGCGTGAAGCGCGGGGGAACTCGTCGATCGTAGCGCCTCGGGAACCGGCGCGACGCATGACGTGCACAACCCCGCAGCACCCGGATGTCCCCGGCGTTGCCGCACGATCACCATCGAATCAGTTGTGAAATGCCTCTGCGTCAACGGATTCCCTTGCTTCGGGGCATCCTGACTGTCACAATCGAGCCATGACGAACTCGGGACGTTCGACGTCGCGCCCGGTGCAGCTCGACGATGTGTCCAAGGCCATCATCGAGCAGCTCCAGGCCGACGGTCGACGTTCCTACGCCGACATCGGCAAGGCCGTCGGACTCTCGGAGGCGGCGGTTCGCCAACGCGTGCAGCGCCTGCAGGAGGCCGGCGTCATGCAGATCGTTGCGGTCACCGATCCGATGCAGCTCGGCTTCACCCGCCAGGCGATGATCGGCATCCGCGCCGAGGGCGACACGCGCGCCATCGCCGAGCAGCTCGCGTCGATCCCCGAGATCGACTACGTGGTGCTCACCGCCGGCAGTTTCGACCTGCTCGCCGAGGTGGTGTGCGAGAACGACGAGGAACTCCTCGATCTGCTCAACTCGCGCATCCGCTCGATCGACGGCGTCCAGCAGACCGAGACGTTCGTCTATCTGAGGCTGCAGAAGCAGTACTACAACTGGGGAACCGTGAGGAACCGATAACCATGACCGATGTCCGCTACGACAATGCCGCCCTGCAGCAGCAGGCGAAGGACCACCTCTGGATGCACTTCGCCCGCCAGTCGACGATGGAGCAGAGCGGGGTGCCCATCATCACCCGCGGCGAGGGGCACCGCATCTACGACATCAACGGCAAGGACTACATCGACGGCCTCGCGGGGCTCTTCGTCGTGAACGCCGGCCACGGCCGCAAGCGGCTCGCCCAGGCCGGCGCCAAGCAGGCCGAGGAGCTCGCCTTCTTCCCGATCTGGTCGTACGCCCACCCGAAGGCGATCGAGCTCGCCGACCGCCTGGCCGGCTACGCCCCCGGCGACCTCAATCACGTGTTCTTCTCCACGGGCGGCGGCGAGGCCGTCGAGACGGCCTACAAGCTGGCGAAGAACTACTGGAAGCTCATGGGCAAGGGGACCAAGTACAAGGTCATCTCGCGCGCGCTCGCCTACCACGGCACCCCGCAGGGCGCGCTCGCGGTCACCGGCCTGCCGATCAAGGCGCCGTTCGAGCCGATCACCCCGGGCGGCCTCCGCGTACCAAACACGAACTTCTACCGGGCCGCCGACATGGGCGCGCCGACCGAGAGCGAAGAGGCGTTCGGCATCTGGGCGGCGAACCGCATCGAGGAGCAGATCCTCATGGAGGACCCCGACACCGTCGCGGCCGTCTTCCTCGAGCCGGTGCAGAACTCGGGCGGCTGCTTCCCGCCGCCTCCCGGGTACTTCCAGCGCGTGCGCGAGATCTGCGACAAGTACGACGTGCTGCTCGTCTCCGACGAGGTCATCTGCGCGTTCGGCCGCATCGGCCACATGTTCGCGTGCGACGAGTACGGCTACGTGCCCGACATGATCACCTGCGCCAAGGCCATGACCTCCGGCTATGCCCCCATGGGCGCGACGATCGTGAACGAGCGCATCTACGAGCCCTTCTCGAAGGGCGACACGACCTTCTACCACGGCTACACCTGGGCCGGTCACCCGGTCTCGGCGGCGGTGGCGCTCGAGAACCTCGACGTCTTCGAGGAGGAGAACCTGCTCGAGCACGTCCGCGAGAACAGCCCGCTGTTCCGCGCGGAGCTCGAGAAGCTGAGCGACCTGCCGATCGTCGGCGACGTCCGCGGCGCCGGCTACTTCTTCGCCGTCGAGCTCGTCAAGGACAAGGCGACGCGCGAGACCTTCAACGAGGAGGAGTCGGAGCGGCTGCTCCGCGGCTTCCTCTCGACCGCGCTCTTCGACGCCGGCCTGTACTGCCGCGCCGACGACCGCGGCGACCCCGTGATCCAGCTCTCGCCGCCGCTCACCATCGGCGTGCCCGAGTTCCAGGAGATCGAGCAGATCCTGCGCAGCGTGCTGACCGAGGCATCCAACCGCCTGTGACCGCCCGCCCCCGGACCCCGGCGACGTTCGGGGCACCAGATGCGTATCGCGGCGTGAGCTTCTGGCTCGACGACCTCGTCGAGCAGGGGCTCGACACGCTCGAACCGCGCGCCTCGCTCGGCGCGAACGCATGGTTCGACGTGTGCCTCATCGGCGGTGGCCTCACCGCCCTGTGGACGGCCTATTCGCTCGCGAAGGCCGATCCGCAGTTGCGCATCGCGGTGCTCGAGAAGGACGTCGCCGGATTCGGGGCCTCCGGCCGCAACGGCGGCTGGTGCTCGGCGCTGTTCCCGCAGTCGGCCGCGTCGCTCGAACGATCGCACGACCGCGAAGCGGCCGTCGCCATGCGCCGCGCCATGATCGACACCGTCGACGAGGTCGGGCGCGTCGCTTCGGCCGAGGGAATCGAGTGCGACTTCGTCCGGGGCGGCACCGTGCTCTTCGCGAGGAGCGAGGCGCAGCGCACCCTCGCCCGGGCCGAGCTCGTCGAGGCACGGCGCTTCGGCGTCGACGAGCTCGAGGGGTGGGACGAGGACGAGGTCGCTCGGCGCTTCGGCGTTCGCGGCCGCGACGACCGCGCACCGACCGCGGTGTTCGACCCGGCCTGCGCCCGGGTGCATCCGGG
>JBDIAF010000161.1:0-4636 GCA_039812245.1 Agromyces sp.
ACCTCGGCGACGCGGGGGAGCGCGGTGCGCACGCGCTCGATGCCGAGGCGGATCTGGCGGGCGTAGCCGCCGAACTCCTGGCCGAGGGTGACGGGCGTCGCGTCCATCAGGTGGGTGCGGCCGGCCTTCACGACGCCGGCCCAGGCCTCGGCCTTCGCCTCGAGCGCGACGGCGAGGTGGTCGAGCGCGGGGATGAGCTCGTCGATGAGCGCGGCGGTCACGGCGACGTGCACCGAGGTCGGGAAGACGTCGTTCGACGACTGCGAGGCGTTGACGTGGTCGTTCGGGTGCACCGGGGCGCCGAGCTTCTCGGTCGCGACGGTGGCGAGCACCTCGTTCATGTTCATGTTCGAGCTCGTGCCCGAGCCGGTCTGGTAGACGTCGACCGGGAAGTGCTCGACGAAGCCGTGACGGCCCGCGATGACCTCGTCGGCCGCCGCGACGATGGCGTCGGCGACGGCGCCGTCGAGCACGCCGAGCTGCTTGTTGGCGAGGGCGGCCGACTTCTTGATGCGGGCCAGTGCGGCGATCTGCGCGGGCTCGAGGCCGGCGCCCGAGATCGGGAAGTTCTCGACCGCGCGCTGCGTCTGGGCGCGGTAGAGGGCCTTCGCGGGGACCCTCACCTCACCCATCGTGTCGTGCTCGATGCGGTATTCGGCGGCGTTGTCCACCACGGTGTGTTCCCTTTCGATGTGCGATGCCGGATGCCCCGGCCGAAGCCGCTCGCGCGGCGGATGTCGGCGCCCGTGCCGTCTCGGCTCAGACGGCGCCGACGACGACGTCGGTCTCGACGCGGCCCTCGAGGAGCCGGTAGTTCGCGCCGACCACAGCCAGCGTACCCGCTGCGATCGCGTCGCTGATCATCTCGCTCGAGGCCACGAGCTCGGCGACCGTGTTGCGCAGGTGCTCGCGGCCCACGAAGCCGGCGTCGACGTGCGCGGGGTCGATCGGCTGGCTCTGCTCGCCGCCGGTGACCTTGCGCACGGCCGGCACGATCTTGTCGACGAGGCCGGCGATGTTGTGGGGCAGCGGCGCCGCCTCGGGCCCCTGCGAGTCGATCGCCGCGCGAACCGCGCCGCACCCGTCGTGGGCGAGCACGATGATGAGCGGCACCTGCAGGATGCCGACCGCGTACTCGAGCGAGCCGAGCGCCGACGGCGTCACGACCTGCCCCGCGTTGCGCACGACGAAGGCGTCGCCGAGGCCAACGTCGAAGATGATCTCGGCCGCGAGGCGCGAGTCGCTGCAGCCGAAGATCGTGACGAGCGGACGCTGCGTCTCGGTGAGCGAGGCGCGGCGCTCGACGTCCTGACGGGGATGCTGCGGCGTGCCGGCGACGAAGCGCGCGTTGCCGGCACGGAGCTCGCGCCACGTGTCGGCGGGCGTCTTCGGGGACTGGGACGGCTTGCTGCTCACGGGCGGATCCTCTCGCTGGTGGTCAGTCACTGGACTCGCCCGGCGCGGGCGAGCCGTCGAGCGTGGGTGCGAGCGCGTCGGCGAGCTCGGCGAACTCTTCGGGGGTGGCGGTGCCGACGAGGAGCACGGTCTGCCCGCCCGTCTCGGCGACGAGCCCGTAGCGGGCGTTGCCGAGGTCGTCGGCGTCGCTCTCGCGGTTGTCGTAGACCGTCCAGTCGAGGCCGCCGATCTTCGTGCTACCGCTCGGCAGCGTGCGCGCGAGCTGCGTCGACACCCAGCTCGGGTTCGCATCGGCGGCCTGGTACATGCCGATGTACTCGTCGCCCGGGGTGAGGTAGCCGACGTACCACGCGATGACCTCGTCGGCCTCGCTGTTGCGCACCTCGGCCGCGTTGGGCCGCCACCCCTCGGGCAGGGCGGGGACGGCCAGCTCGTCGGAGAAGCCCGGCTGGGCCTGCGCGGCGATGCCGGCGACGTCGACGTCGCGCTCGAGCGGGGTGTTGCTGCGCGGCACGAGCAGCACGATGACGAGCATGACGCCGAGGCTCGCGGCCAGGGCGAGCACGAGGTTCTTGAGGGTCTGCCGCTGACGGTGCTTGCGCGAGTTCTCGGCCTTGCGGGCAGCGGTCTCCTCGGGCGTCTCGGGGCGGCCGAGCTCGGCGACGACCCGCGGGGCGCGCTCGGCCATCAGGCCTCGCCCTCGCTCGACGAGCCGGTCGGCCCCGATGCTCCGGCCGGCCCGCCCGCGCGTGCCGCGTCGAGACGGGCCTTCGCTCCGATGAGCCACTCCTCGCAGCGGGCCGCGAGGGCCTCGCCGCGCTCCCACAGGGCGAGCGAGTGCTCGAGCGTGGCCTGGCCCTGCTCGAGCTCGGCGACGACGCGCACGAGCTCGTCGCGAGCCTGCTCGTAGCTGAGCTCGGCGACGTCGGGGGAGGAGGGCATGGGGTCCATTCTATTCGGCGCCGCCGACGGCCCCGTCACGGGCGGCCTCGCTCGGGGCATCCGCCCGCTCGCCCTCGGAGACCGCGGCGATCGCGCCCTCGGCGAGGGTCACCGTGAGGATCGAGCCGGCTGGCGCCTCGCCGGCGGCGCGCACCACGTGCCCGCCCCGATCCTGCACGATCGCATAGCCGCGGTCGAGGGTCGCCTGGGGCGAGAGCGCGCGCAGGTGCCCGCGCAGCTCGCCGAGGCGGTGCTGCTGGCGCTCGATCGAGCGCGAGACGAGCTCGGTGCCGCGGGCGACCCAGCGCGTGAGCTCCTCGGCGCGGCGGTCGACGATCCAGTCCCCGCTCGCGAGGGAGGGGCGGGAGCGCAGGTGTCCGATGCGGTCGATCTCGTGCGCGAGGTAGCCCTGCAGCCGCAGCGCGAGCCGGGCCCGTGCCTGGCCGACGCGGACGAGCTCCTCGGAGACATCGGGCACGACGCGCTTGGCCGCGTCGGTGGGGGTCGAGGCGCGCAGGTCGGCGACCTCGTCGAGCAGCGGCCGGTCGGCCTCGTGCCCGATGGCGCTCACGATCGGCGTCGCGGCGGCCGCGGCCGCGCGCACCACGCGCTCGTCGCTGAACGGCAGCAGGTTCTGGAAGTCGCCGCCGCCGCGGGCGACGACGATCACCTCGACGTCGGGGTCGGCGTCGAGCCGCTCGATCGCGCGCACGAGCTCGGCGGCGGCCCGATCGCCCTGCACCGCGGCGTGCACGACGCGGAAGTCCACGGCCGGCCACCGCAGCCGGGCGTTGCGCAGCACGTCCTTCTCGGCGTCGCTGTCCTTGCCGGTCACGAGCCCGACGACGCCGGGCAGGAAGGGCAGCGGCTTCTTGCGCGAGGTGTCGAACAGGCCCTCGGCGGCGAGCTGCGCGCGCAGTCGCTCGAGCCGTTCGAGCAGGTCGCCGAGGCCGACGTGCTTGAGCTCGTACACCTGCATCGTGAGCGAGCCGCCCTTGACCCACCAGTTCGGCTTCACGAGGGCGACGACGCGGTCGCCCTGTTTGAAGTCCTCGGCGAGACGGGCGCGCACGGAGGACCAGAGGGTGAACGAGACGGTCGCGGCCTGCTCGAGGTCCTTCAGCTTGCCGTAGACGTTGCCGGCGGAGACGCCCCACTGCGTGATCTCGCCCTCGACCCACACCGTGCCGAGCCGGTCGATCCACTCCTTGAGCTTCGTCGACAGCAGCGCGACGGGCCAGGGGGCGTCCTTCGTCGCCGGCTCCTGCGTCACTCTGCCTCCCGGGCGTTCGTCGGCCAGCTCCCCGTCAGGCTGCGCCACGTAGGATGGACACCGTGACGAACTTGACGGATGCCCCGCGAATCGGCCTCGGCATGCCGCGGATCCCGAGCGTGCGAGGCCGCCTCAAGGATATCCCGGGCGACCGACCCAAGAAGGTGCTGCTCGCCGCGCCGCGCGGGTACTGCGCGGGCGTCGACCGCGCGGTCATCGCGGTCGAGAAGGCGCTGGAGCACTACGGTGCGCCCGTCTACGTGCGCAAGCAGATCGTGCACAACATCCACGTCGTGACCGAGCTCGAGAAGCAGGGCGCGATCTTCGTCGACGAGGTCGACGAGGTGCCCGAGGGCGCCCACATCGTCTTCAGCGCGCACGGCGTCGCGCCCGCCGTCGTCGACGCGGCCGCCGACCGCGGCCTGCACGCGATCGACGCGACCTGCCCGCTCGTCACGAAGGTGCACCGCGAGGCGGTGCGCTTCGCACGCGACGACTACGAGATCCTGCTCATCGGCCACGAGGGCCACGAGGAGGTCGAGGGCACGGCCGGCGAGGCGCCCGACCACGTGACCCTCGTGAACAGCCCCGACGACGTGCCGAACATCGAGGTCCGCGACCCCGACAAGGTCGTCTGGCTCTCGCAGACGACGCTCTCGGTCGACGAGACGATGGAGACGGTGCGCCGCCTGCGCGAGCGCTTCCCGAACCTGCAGGATCCGCCCTCCGACGACATCTGCTACGCCACCCAGAACCGTCAGGTGGCGATCAAGAAGGTCGCCGCCGAGGCCGAGCTCGTGATCGTCGTGGGCTCCGCGAACTCCTCGAACAGCGTGCGCCTCGTCGAGGTCGCCCTCGAGCACGGTGCGAAGGCGGCGTACCGCGTCGACTACTCGACCGAGATCCGCCAGGAGTGGCTCGACGGCGTCGCGACCGTCGGCGTGACCAGCGGCGCGTCGGTGCCCGAGGGGCTCGTGCAAGAGGTGCTGCTCGAGCTCGCCGACG
>JBDIAF010000162.1:0-4619 GCA_039812245.1 Agromyces sp.
AGACGCTGCGATTCATCCCGTTCCGCCCAGACCTGTTCAAGGAGTTCGGCGGCGGCTACAACGCGCAGAAGCGCGCATTCGACGAGGTCGGCGCCGGCGAGGTGCTCGCGGTCGAGGCCCGCGGCGAGCGCGGCACCGGCACGGTCGGCGATGTGCTCGCCCTGCGCGCCCAGGTGCGTGGCGCCGCCGGCATCGTCACCGACGGGGGCGTTCGCGACTTCGACGCCGTCGCCGAGTTCGACATCCCCGTGTTCTCGCAGGGCCCGCACCCGAGCGTGCTCGGCCGACGGCACGTGCCGTGGGAGACCGACGTCACGATCGCCTGCGGCGGCGCCGCCGTGCAGCCGGGCGACGTGATCGTCGGCGACGGCGACGGCGTGCTCGTCATCCCCGCCGCGATCGCCGCGGAGGTCGCCGCCGAGGCCGCGGCCCAGGAGGCCGAGGACGCCTGGGTCGCGGAGCAGGTGGCCGCCGGGGCATCCGTCGACGGACTCTTCCCCATGAACGCCGAGTGGCGCGCGCGCTACGAGGCATCCCTCGCCGCTTCGGCCCAGCGCGGCGCGGAGGAAGGCCGATGAGCGAGAGCAAGGCGCAGCGGGCCTACCGCTTCATCCGCGAGCGCATCGACGACGGCCGCTACGTGCCCGGGTTCCGGCTCGTCCTCGGCACCATCGCGCGCGAGCTCGACGTCTCGGTCGTCCCGGTGCGCGAGGCCATCCGGCTGCTCGAGGCCGAGGGCCTCGTGACCTTCGAGCGCAACGTCGGCGCGCAGGTCGCACTCATCCACGAGGCCGAGTACCTGCACACCATGCAGACCCTCGCCCTCGTCGAGGGCGCGGCGACCGCGCTCGCGACGCCGGCGATCACGCCCGAGCGCGTCGCGCGGGCCCGTGAGATCAACGAGCGCATGCGGCAGGGCCTCGAGGCCTTCGACCCGCACCGATTCACGGTGCTGAACCTCGAGTTCCACACCGTGCTGTTCGAGGAGTGCCCGAACCCGCACATCCTCGACCTCGTGCACCGCGGCTGGAACCGGCTCAAGGTGCTGCGCGACTCCTCGTTCAGCTTCGTACCCGGCCGGGCGCTCGAGTCGGTCGAGGAGCACGAGCGGCTCCTGCAGCTCATCGAGCAGGGCGCCGAACCGCTCGAGATCGAGCTGGCCGCGCGGCGCCATCGCACCAACACGCTCGACGCCGTCCTGGCGCAGCAGGCCGCGGCCCACCAGCACCACCACGACGCCGAGCCGTCCCCGACCCCCTGAACACGCAGTCCCGAGAACGATCCGAAGGCGAGAAGCGCATGACCGACACGTACACCCCGGCAGACCTGCCCGAGAAGATCCAGCACTACATCGACGGCGAGTTCGTGGACTCGATCGACGGCGACACCTTCGAGGTGCTGAACCCCGTCACGAACGAGACCTACGTCCGCGCCGCCGCGGGCAAGAAGGCCGACGTCGAGCGCGCCGTCGCGGCGGCGCGCCGGGCATTCACCGAGGGCCCGTGGCCGCGGATGCTCCCCCGCGAGCGCTCGCGGGTGCTGCACCGGATCGCCGACATCGTCGAATCGCGCGACCAGCGGCTCGCCGAGCTGGAGTCGTTCGACTCCGGCCTGCCGATCACGCAGGCGCTGGGCCAGGCCCGCCGCGCCGCCGAGAACTTCCGTTTCTTCGCCGACCTGATCGTCGCCCAGGCCGACGACGCCTTCAAGGTGCCCGGCAAGCAGATGAACTACGTCAACCGCAAGCCGATCGGCGTCGCCGGCCTCATCACGCCGTGGAACACCCCCTTCATGCTCGAGTCGTGGAAGCTCGGCCCCGCGCTCGCGACCGGCAACACGGTCGTGCTGAAGCCCGCCGAGTTCACGCCGCTGTCGGCCTCGCTCTGGGCCGGCATCTTCGAGGAGGCGGGCCTGCCGAAGGGCGTCTTCAACCTCGTCAACGGCCTCGGCGAGGACGCCGGCGACGCCCTCGTGAAGCACCCCGAGGTGCCGCTCATCTCGTTCACCGGCGAGTCGAGCACCGGCCAGCTGATCTTCGGCAACGCCGCCCCCTACCTCAAGGGCCTCTCGATGGAGCTCGGCGGCAAGAGCCCCGCCGTGGTGTTCGCCGACGCCGATCTCGACGTCGCGATCGACGCCTGCATCTTCGGCGTCTTCTCGCTGAACGGCGAGCGCTGCACCGCGGGCAGCCGCATCATCGTGCAGCGCGAGGTGTACGACGAGTTCGTCGAGCGCTACGCGGCGCAGGCGAAGCGCGTCGTCGTGGGCCACCCGCACGACCCGAAGACCGAGGTCGGCGCGCTCGTGCATCCCGAGCACTACGAGAAGGTCATGAGCTACGTCGAGCTCGGCAAGACCGAGGGCCGGCTCGTCGCCGGCGGCGGCCGCCCCGAGGGCTTCCCGACCGGCAACTACGTCGCCCCGACCGTGTTCGCCGACGTCTCGCCCGACGCCCGCATCTTCCAGGAGGAGATCTTCGGCCCCGTCGTCGCGATCACCCCGTTCGACACCGAGGAGGAGGCGCTCGCCCTCGCGAACAACACGAAGTACGGTCTCGCCGCCTACATCTGGACGAACGACCTCAAGCGGGCGCACAACTTCGCGCAGTCGGTCGAGGCCGGGATGGTGTGGCTGAACTCCAACAACGTGCGGGACCTCCGCACCCCGTTCGGCGGCGTCAAGGCCTCGGGCCTCGGTCACGAGGGCGGCTACCGCTCGATCGACTTCTACACCGACCAGCAGAGCGTGCACATCACCCTGGGCGCCCCGCACAACCCCACCTTCGGCAAGCAGGAGGTCCACGAGGCATCCGACCTCGACGACCCGGACCCCCGCTGAACCCGCCGGGAACAGACCAGAACTCGCCAGCAAGGACGCTAGACATGACCAATCGCGACGAAATGACCCTCACCTCATCGGGCTTCTACGTCTCCCAGGAGGCGCCGATCCGCTCAGACAACCCAGTGCCGACGCCCACGGCGCCGGCGCCCGACATCCTGCGCTGCGCGTACATGGAGCTCGTCGTCACCGACCTCGCGGCCTCGCGCGAGTTCTACGTCGACGTGCTCGGCCTGTACGTGACCGAGGAGGACGACCAGGCGATCTACCTCCGTTCGACCGAGGAGTTCATCCACCACAACCTCGTGCTGCGCAAGGGCCCGATCGCCGCGGTCGCCGCGTTCTCGTACCGCGTGCGCACGCCGGAGGACCTCGACAAGGCCGTCGCCTTCTACACCGAGCTCGGCTGCCGCGTCGAGCGCCGCCCCGACGGCTTCACCAAGGGCATCGGCGACTCGGTGCGCGTCGAGGACCCGCTGGGCTTCCCGTACGAGTTCTTCTACCAGGTCGACCACGTGGAGCGGATGAGCTGGCGCTACGACCTGCACATCCCGGGCGAGCTCGTACGGCTCGACCACTTCAACCAGGTCACCCCCGACGTGCCGCGCGCGGTCAAGTACATGCAGGACCTCGGCTTCCGCGTCACCGAGGACATCCAGGACGAGGAGGGCACGGTCTACGCGGCGTGGATGCGCCGCAAGCCCACCGTGCACGACACCGCCATGACCGGCGGCGACGGCCCCCGCATGCACCACGTCTGCTTCGCCACGCACGAGAAGCACAACATCCTGGCGATCTGCGACAAGCTCGGCGCGCTCCGCCGCTCCGACTCGATCGAGCGCGGCCCCGGCCGCCACGGCGTCTCGAACGCGTTCTACCTGTACCTGCGCGACCCCGACGGCCACCGCGTCGAGGTGTACACGCAGGACTACTACACCGGCGACCCCGACAACCCCGTGGTCACGTGGGACGTGCACGACAACCAGCGCCGCGACTGGTGGGGCAACCCGGTCGTGCCCAGCTGGTACACGGATGCCTCGCTCGTGCTCGACCTCGACGGCAACCCGCAGCCGGTGCTGGCCCGCACCGACGACAGCGAGATGGCCGTCACGATCGGCGCCGACGGCTTCTCGTACACCCGCCAGGGCGACGAGGAGAAGGGCTTCAAGCTCGGCAACACGCTCTGAGCACGCGGCCGGCGACGCGTCGGCGACGACGGAGGGCCCCGACGCGATCGTCGGGGCCCTCCGTCGTGCGGCCGCCCGTGCGACGCTCAGGCGAGGAATCGGACGGCCGCGTCCTTGAACGCGCGCGCCGTGAGCGTCGAGACGTGGTCGCGGCCGGGGATCTCGAGGTGCTCGGCATCCGATTCGCGGGCGAGCTCACGCGCACCGGCCGGCACGGGGTCGAGCGCGCCGGTGACGAACAGCGTCGGGATGCCTCGCGGCACCGCGAGCGGCGCCCCCGCGACGCCCTCGATGCAGGCGAGCAGCGCCTCTCGGTCGGCTCCGGCGCGCAGGGCGGGCTCGAGCACCTGGCGCATCACTGGGTTCCGGGCGGGCTCGTCGTGCAGCAGCATCGCCCGGGCCTCCTCGAGGTCCCAGTGCGCGAAGAGCTCGTCGGGCCCGGCTCCGCCGAGCACCAAGCGGCGCACCCGCCCGGGCGCGGCGACCGCGAAGGCCGAGGCGACGCGACAGCCGAGCGAGTAGGCGACGACGTCGACGGCCGCGACGCCGGCCGAGTCGAGCACCGCGCCGAGGTCGCCGGCGAGGACGGCGGGC
>JBDIAF010000163.1:0-4618 GCA_039812245.1 Agromyces sp.
AGGTGACCCGCAGCCACCGACCGTCGCCCCCGCGCCTCTACGCTCGGGCCATGACGCTCATCGACGACTCCCGCAGCACCGCACCCGACCAGTCCGACGCCGCCGTCGCGGCCGACCGCGCCGCGCGCCTCACCGCGGCCGGGCGCGCATGGAACGACCGCATCGCCGCGTCCGCGGACTCCGCGAAGCTGAGCTACCGCGTCTCGGGCCGCGGCACCGGCTCGGTGGCGACCGAGATCACGGCGGGCAGGCACCGCTTCCTCGTCGACGAGCCCGCGGCACTCGCGGGCGACGACGTCGCGGCGAGCCCGGTCGAGTTCGCGCTCGGCGCGCTCATCTCGTGCCAGGTGGTCGTCTACCGCCTCTACGCGCAGGCGCTCGGCATCGTGCTCGACGACGTCGAGATCGACGCCGAGGGCGACCTCGACGTGCGGAAGCTCTTCGGCATCGACGAGTCGGGTCGCGCGGGCTTCTCGGCCGTGCGCCTGAACGTGAAGCTCACCGGCCCCGAGACCGCCGAGCGCTACGCCGAGCTGCAGGCCGCGGTCGACGCGCACTGCCCGGTGCTCGACCTGTTCCAGAACCCGGTGCCCACGAGCGTCACGCTCGTCTGAGCAGCTCGGCCTGCGCGGGGCGGGCGTCGGACTCGCCCCGCCGCGGCCAGTGCGAGACGGCCCGCTCGGCCATCGCGGTGATGGTGAGCGAGGGGTTCACGCCCGGGTTGGCCGGCACGGCCGAGCCGTCGACCACGTGCAGCCCCGGATGCCCCCAGACCCGGTGATAGGCGTCGACGACGCCCTGCTCCGGCGAGGCCGACACGACGGCCCCGCCGAGGAAGTGCGCCGTCATCGGGATGCCGAAGACCTCGGGCCACGACCCGCGCGCCGCAGCGCGCACCCCGCCCGCCTGTTCGAGGCGGGCGGCGATCGCCTCGGCGGCACGGTGCGCGCCGGGCAGGTGGCTCGGGTTCGGCTCGCCCTCGCCCTGCGCGCTCGTGAGCGACAGGCGCCCGAAGCGTCGCCGCAGCGACAGGGTGAGCGAGTTGTCGGCGGTCTGCATGACGAGCGCGATGATGCCCCGCTCGCTCCAGCGGCGCAGCGACGAGAGCCGCAGGGCGGCGACCGGATGCCTGAGCGCTCCGCCCAGGAGCGCCGCGAGCCGCCCCGGCAACCCGCGGTCGCCGGGCACGAGCCCGGTGGCGAGCGCCCCCATGAGGTTCGAGCCGGGTCCGTAGCGGACGTTCTCGACATGGGTCCGCTCGTCGACGTGGAACGAGGTCGTGATCGCGACCCCGCGCGCGAGGCCCAGCTCGCCGGGGACCGACACCGCGACCGCGCCGTCGAGCGCCTCGGAGTTCGTGCGGGTGAGCCGACCGAGCGCGTCCGAGAGCCGCGGCAGCGCGCCGGAGTGCTTCATGCGGTGCAGCAGCTGCTGACTGCCCCAGGTTCCCGCGCCGAGGACGACCTGCTCGGCCGTCACCGTGCGCCGATCGCGTGAGAGGCGTGCGCCGGTGCGGACGCTCGTGACGGCGAAGCCTCCCCCGTCGAGCGCCCGAACCTCGATGACGGTGCGCAGCGGCTCGATGACGGCGCCGAGCCGCTCGGCGAGGGCGAGGTAGTTCTTGACGAGCGTGTTCTTCGCCCCGACCCGGCAGCCGACCATGCAGTTGCCGCAGAGGGTGCAGCCCGTGCGCGCCGGCCCCTCGCCGCCGAAGAACGGGTCGGGCACCGTCTCGCCGGGACGCCCGAACCAGACGCCGACCGGCGCGCGCCGGAACGTGTCGCCGACGCCGAGGTCGTTCGCGGCGTCCGCCATGATGCGCTCGACCGGGCCCTCGTGCGGGTAGCGCTCGACGACGCCGAGCATGCGCTTCGCCATCGCGTAGTGCGGCGCCAGCTCGACGCGCCAGTCGGCGCCCGAGGGCCACTGGCGATCGGCGAAGAACGCCGCGCCGGGCTCGTAGAGCGTGTTCGCGTAGTTCAGCGAGCCGCCGCCGACGCCCGCGCCGGCGAGCACCATGACGTGGGGCAGCTTGTGGATGCGCTGCACGCCGAGGCATCCGATCGCCGGCGCCCACAGGTAGCGGCGCACGTCCCACGAGGTCTTCGCGAAGTCGGCGTCGGCGAAGCGCCGGCCGGCCTCGTAGACGTGCACGCCGTAGCCCTTGGCCGAGAGCCGCAGCGCGGCGACCGAGGCGCCGAACCCCGAGCCGACGATCACGACGTCGTGGTCGAAGCCGCTCATGCGCCCGTCTCCGTCCGGCCGTCATCGGGCACCAGCACGGTCAGCGCTCCCGGCACCACCCTGAACCGCGCGCGGCCGGCGCCTACCCGCTCGCCGTCGGCGTAGACCACGAGCCCGGGCGCGTCGACCTCGAGCTCGGCGGTGCGAAGGCTCGTGACCTCGCTCCTCGTGAGGTGCTGCCCGCGCAGCAGCAGCGGGAACAGGCGCACGAGCTTCGCCCGCCCGATCGGGGCGACGTGCGTGACGTCGAAGAGCCCGTCGGCCGGATCGGCGCCCGGGCACATCGGCATGCCCCCGCCGTAGCTGCGGGTGTTGCCGACGGCCACGAGCGTGCCCGGCAGCCGCCGCGGTTCGCGGGGCATCGCGCCCGCCGCACCGTCGGTGTGCTCGTGCTCGTGCTCGTGCTCGCGGTCGTGCTCGTGCTCGTGCTCGTGCTCGTCGCCGATGCGCAGCTCGAACGGCATCGGCCGCAGCCGGGCCAGCTCGATGAGGAGCGCGAGGTAGTAGCGCAGCCGACCGCGCGGCCAGCGCAGGCGGTTGGTGCGCTCGCTCACGTGCGCGTCGAAGCCCAGTGCGGCCACGGTGAGGAAGCGCGCCGTGCCCGAGGCCGACTCGACCTCGCCTACGTCGATCGCAAGCGGCCGGCCGTGCACGGCGAGCGCCGCCGCCGCCGCTGCGGCGTCGCCCCGTCCGCCCCCGCGCCCCGACTCGGTCGAGGTCTCGTACGGCAGGCCGAGCGCCCGGGCGAGGTCGTTGCCGGTGCCCGCCGGCACGAGGGCGAGCGGCACGCCCGAGCCGACGACGGCGTCGAGCACCGACGAGAGCGTTCCGTCGCCGCCCACCACGACGAGCGCCCGCGGGCCGGCCGCGATGGCATCGCGAGCGAGTCTCAGGCTGTCTGCGGCGGACCCGCCCGCGTAGCGACGCACCTCGACGCCGAGCGCGGCGAGCCGTTCGAGCGCGGCGTCGAGCGCGTCGGCCCCGCGTCCGCGGCCCGAGCTGGGATTCGTGAGCACGGCGATGTGCCCGGTTCTGTCAGCCGGCCTCGGGGTCGGCGCCGGCGGACCCGCGCGTCGGCGCCGGGACATCCGTGTCGCCCGGGGTGTCGTCGCCGCCCGAGGCATCCGCTGCGATGAGCGCGCCGGGGTTCAGGATGCCTCGCGGATCGAGCTCGGCCTTCACCGCGCGGAGGATGCGCACGCCGACCTGGCCGATCTCGCGCGCGAGCCAGGGCGCGTGGTCGCGGCCGACGCCGTGGTGGTGGCTGATGGTGCCGCCGCCCGCGAGGATCGCGTCGTTGACGCGCGCCTTGACGGGCGGCCAGGCGGCGAGCGGGTCTCCCTTCGGGCCCGCGACGATCGTGAAGTAGAGCGCGGCGCCGGTCGGATAGACGTGCGAGACGTGGCACAGCACGAGCGACTTCGCGCCCTGTTCGGCGAAGCCGTCGGCGATGGCCGCGGTGACCTCGCGCTTCAGGTGCGCGAGGTTCGCCCACGTCGTCGCGGTCTCGAGGGTCTCGCAGAAGACGCCGTGGTCGAGCAGGGCGTCGCGCAGGTACGGGGCGTTGAAGCGGCCGTGCAGCCACTCCTCGGCCGGCGCGGGGCCCGTCGAGGTGCCGCCGGCCTCTCGCAGCACGGCCGCCGTGCGGGCGTGCCGCTCGTCGGCGATGGCGGCATCGCCCTCGAACACCGTGACCGCGCTCGCGCCCTTGGCGAGGGCCTTGCCGATGCGACCCACCTGCGCGAGCGAGACGCCGGTCTCGGCCTCGTCGGAGAGCCGGATGACCGTGGGGCCCGTGCCGAGCTGGGCGACGCGACGGAGCGCCTCGACGCCGGTCGCGAAGTCGGGGAAGGTCCAGGCCTCGAAGCGACGTGCCTCCGGCAGCCGGTGCACCCGCAGTCGCACCTCGGTGATCACGCCGAGGGCCCCCTCGGAACCGAGGAAGAGCCGCACGAGGTCGGGGCCCGCGGCCGAGCCGGGGGCACGGCCGAGGTCGAGCTCGCCCGTCGGCGTCGCGATGCGCAGGCCGGTCACCATGGCGTCGAAACGCCCGTTGCCGGCCGAGTTCTGCCCCGAGGAGCGCGCGGCGGCGAAGCCGCCGAGGGTCGCGAAGCGGAAGCTCTGGGGGAAGTGCCCGAGCTCGAAGCCGTGCGCGCCCAGCAGTCGTTCCGCCTCCGGGCCGGTCGTGCCGGCGCCGAGGCGGGCCTCGCCGCTCACCTCGTCGAGCGCGATGAGCCCGCTGAGTCGGCAGAGGTCGAGGGCGATGACGGCACGGTGGCCGCCGCGCTCGGGGTCGAGGCCGCCGACGACGCTCGTGCCGCCGCCGAAGGGCACGACCGCGAGGTCGCGAGCGGCCGCGATGCCGAGCACCGCG
>JBDIAF010000164.1:0-4602 GCA_039812245.1 Agromyces sp.
GCGGCGAGGGCGACGACCGATGCGCGGTCGCCGAGCTGCCCGCGCACCGCGAGGGCGAGCTGGCGCAGCTCGTCGGCCGAGCCGAGCGCGTCGAGCTGCTCGGCGGCGAGCAGCACCTCGCCCACGCGCTGCGCGCGCTCGGCCAGGGCCGGCACGCGGTCGTTCAGGGCCTTCGCCTCGAATGCCTGGATCTTCTTCTCGGCCGCCTTCAGGTTCGTGACGAGCTCGCCGACGCGGTCGACCAGCTGCTCGGGCCGCGCCTTCAGGGTGGAGGTCAGCTCGTTCACGAGCGCCCGCTCGGCGGCGAAGCGGCGGAACGCCTCGAGGCCCACGAGCGACTCGACCCGGCGGTTGGTCGCGCCGACCGACGACTCGCCGATGATGTTCACCATGCCGACCTCGGCGCTCGTGCGCACGTGCGTGCCGGCGCAGAGCTCCCGCGACCAGGGGCCGCCGATGTCGACGACGCGCACGACATCGCCGTACTTCTCGCCGAACAGCGCCATGGCGCCGAGCGCCTTGGCCTCGTCGAGCGGCATCTCGCGCGTCACGACCTCGAGGTTGTCGCGCACGGCGGTGTTCGCGATCTCCTCGATCTCGCTGCGGGTCTCGGCCGAGAGGGCCTTGTTCCAGCCGAAGTCGAGGCGCAGGTAGCCGGCCTTGTTGAACGAGCCGCTCTGGTGCGCGTTGGGACCGAGCACCTGGCGCAGCGCCGCGTGCACGAGGTGCGTGCCCGAGTGCGCCTGCGTCGCGCCGCGACGGTACTGCTCGTCGACGAGGCTCGTGGCGCGCACGCCCACGCCGACCTCGCCGGTGGTCACCTTGACGGTGTGGCTGATGAGGCCCTTCACGGGCTTCTGGACGTCGAGCACCTCGAGCTCGAAGCCGTCGCCGACGATGCGGCCCTGGTCGGGGGCCTGGCCGCCCGACTCGGCGTAGAGGGCGGTCTCGGCGAGGATGACCTCGGCCGTCTGGCCCGACGTCGCGCGCTGCACGGGGTGTCCCTCGACGAGCAGGCCGAGCACGGTCGACTCGGTCGCGAGCTCCGTGTACCCGGTGAAGACCGTCTCGCCCCTGGCGCGGAAGTCGGCGTACACCGAGAGGTCGGCGAGCACCTTCTTCTTCGACTTCGCGTCGGCCTTGGCACGCGAGCGCTGCTCCTGCATCAGCCGGTCGAACTCGGTCCGATCGACCGCGAGCCCGGCCTCGTCGGCCATCTCGAGCGTCAGCTCGATCGGGAAGCCGTAGGTGTCGTGGAGGAGGAAGGCGGTGTCGCCGGCCAGCTCGGGCGCGCCCTGCTGCTTCGTCTTGGCGACCGCCACGTCGAGGATGGAGGTGCCCGAGGCGAGCGTGCGGAGGAAGGTGTCCTCTTCGCCGAGTGCGAGCTGCTCGATGTGGGCGTAGTCGTGTCCGACCTCGGGATAGGCCGACTGCATGGCGTCGCGCGATGCGGCGAACAGCTCGGTGAAGCTCGGGCCCTCGACGCCCAGCAGCCGCATGGCGCGGATCGAGCGCCGCAGCAGGCGTCGCAGGATGTAGCCGCGCCCCTCGTTCGACGGCGTCACCCCGTCGCTCATGAGCATGAGCGACGATCGCACGTGGTCGGCGATGATGCGCATGCGCACATCGTCCTCGTGGTCGGCGCCGTACCGGCGGCCCGAGAGCTCGGACGCCCGGTCGAGCACCGGCCGCACCTGGTCGATCTCGTACATGTTCTCGACGCCCTGCTTGATGAACGCCACGCGCTCGAGGCCCATGCCGGTGTCGATGTTCTTCTTCGGCAGCGGCCCGACGACGTCGAAGTCGGTCTTCGTGCGCACCTCGCTCAGCAGCTCCTGCATGAACACGAGGTTCCAGATCTCGGTGAACCGGTTGTCGTCGACCGCGGGGCCGCCGTCGCGGCCGTACTTCGGGCCGCGGTCGAAGTAGATCTCGGAGCAGGGGCCGCCGGGGCCGGGCTGGCCCGTGTGCCAGTAGTTGTCCTCCTTGCCGAGGCGCTGGATGCGCTCGGCGGGCAGGCCCGCGATCTTCTGCCAGAGCGCGGCCGCCTCGTCGTCGGTCTCGTACACGGTGACCCAGAGGTCGCGCTCGGCGAAGCCGAGGCCGCCGTCGGCCTCGCTGCGGGTGAGGAGATCCCACGCGTAGGTGATCGCCCCCTCCTTGAAGTAGTCGCCGAACGACCAGTTGCCGAGCATCTGGAAGAAGGTGCCGTGCCTGGCGGTCTTGCCCACCTCTTCGATGTCGTTGGTCCGGATGCACTTCTGCACGTCGACGGCGCGGGGGTACGGCGCGGGCACGACGCCGGTCAGGTACGGCACGAACGGCACCATGCCGGCGACCGTGAAGAGCAGCGTCGGATCGTCGGAGACGAGGGAGGCCGAGGGCACGACGGTGTGCCCGCGCTCGGCGAAGAAGTCGATGTAGCGACGGCTGATCTCGGCAGTCTGCATGGTTCCGTTCCGGGTGGTTCAGCCCGCGAAGGGCGGTGGGATGAGGTCGCGCCGGCACCGGGGCTCACGGCCCGGCCCCGCGCGGTCGGCTGCGCGCGTCAGCGCTCGTGGTCGGCGGCGGCGCGCAGCTCGGCGTCGCGTTCGTGGTACCCCTCGGCGATGGCCTGGCCGAACGCCTTGGCCTTCGCGTCGATCGACGCGAAGAAGCGACGGCCCTCGGTGGTCTGGTTGACCTGGTGGGCCACGACGAATCCCGCCGCGATGCCCGCGACGAACCACAGCACGCTCTTCACCGGTTGCTCCTCATGTCGTTGATGCACGTCGTCGATGTCGACTCATCGGGCCCTGGGGCCCGGCACGCTCCGACCAGTCTAGGGCGACCGGGCTGCTCGGGCGCCGAGACCTGCGGCGCGCGCGAGGACGGCGAAGGGGCCGCGGGCGAACCCGCGACCCCTCCGGCCGGTGCGCGACGAGGCGTCAGCGCGCGGCGTAGTACTCGACGACGAGCTGCACGTCACAGGTGACGGGCACCTCGGCGCGCTTGGGGCGACGCACGAGGGTGGCCTGCAGCTTGTCGAGCTCGACCTCGAGGTAGCCCGGGGTCTTGGGGAGCACGTCGACGTGACCGCCGGCGGCGGCGACCTGGAACGGCTCGGTGCCCTCGGAGCGGTTCTTGACGCCGATGTGCTGACCCGGCTTCACGCGGAACGAGGGGCGGTCGACGATCTTGCCGTCGACGAGGATGTGGCGGTGCACGACGAACTGGCGGGCCTGCGCGATGGTGCGGGCGAAGCCGGCGCGGAGCACGAGCGCGTCGAGACGCATCTCGAGGAGCTCGACGAGGTTCTCACCGGTCTGGCCGTCGGTGCGCTTCGCCTCGTTGTAGGCGATGCGGAGCTGCTTCTCGCGGATGCCGTACTGGGCCCGGAGACGCTGCTTCTCGCGAAGGCGGACGGCGTAGTCGCTGTCGGCCTTGCGCTTGGTGCGGCCGTGCTCGCCGGGAGCGTAGGGGCGCTTCTCGAGGATGCGGGCGGCCTTCGGGGTGAGGGCCACGCCGAGGGCCCGCGAGAGGCGGGTCTTGCTGCGTGCGCGATTCGACACGGATTGGTCCTTTCGGAGGTTCTGAAACGGGGGTTCCGGCGCGCATGAGCGCACCGGAAAGCTCTGTCAGAGGGATTCGCCACGGGCCGACCGGCTACAGGTCGCACCACTTCACCGGAGGAATCGCGCAGCCGCACGCGAGACCGGGCTTCAGGCCGTCGACAATCGTATCACGAGCGGGGTGCCCGCCCGGTCGCCGCCGGCGGGCGGCGGCTCCGGCCGCGGTACCGCGATCGGAGCCCTGCCCGGCTCAGCCCTCGCCGCGGACGATGCGGCGGATCTTGGCGAGCCGCGCCGAGATCTCGCGCTCGTTGCCGTGCTCGGTGGGCTCGTAGTAGCGGGCGCCGCGCAGCGTGTCGGGCAGGTACTGCTGCGCGACGACCCCGATCGCGTCGTCGTGCGGATAGCGGTAGCCCTTGCCGTGGCCGAGGCGCTTGGCGCCGGGGTAGTGCGCGTCGCGCAGGTGCTTGGGCACCCGCCCGGCCTTGCCCGCCCGCACGTCGGCGATCGCCTGGTCGATGCCCAGGTACGCCGCGTTCGACTTCGGTGCGGTGGCGAGGTGCACGACCGCCTGGGCGAGCGGGATCCGCCCCTCGGGCATGCCGATGTACTGCACCGCATCGGCCGCGGCCACCGCGACGCCGAGCGCCGAGGGATCGGCCAGCCCGATGTCCTCGGAGGCGAGCACGATGATCCTGCGCGCGATGAAGCGCGGGTCCTCCCCCGCCTCGATCATGCGTGCGAGGTAGTGCAGGGCGGCATCGACGTCGCTGCCGCGGACCGACTTGATGAACGCGCTGATCACGTCGTAGTGCTCGTCGCCGTTGCGGTCGTAGCGCAGCAGCGCCCGGTCGACCGCGCGCGCGACCGTCTCGGCCGTGATGACGGGCGGCGCCGGCGCTTCGGTCGCGTCGCCCTCGGCCGGCTCGCCCTCGGCCGCCTCGCTCTCGGTGTCGGACGCCTCGGCCGCCGCGCGCTCGCCCATCGCCGAGTTCGCGGCCGCCTCGAGCGCGGTGAGCGCGCGCCGGGCATCGCCGGAGGCGAGCCGGAC
>JBDIAF010000165.1:0-4595 GCA_039812245.1 Agromyces sp.
CAAAGTGCGCGACCTGGCCGAGGGCGTGCACCCCGGCATCGGTGCGCCCCGCGACCGTGAGTCGCGGCGCGACGCCCGCGCGGCGGAACAGGGTGCCGAGCGCCTGCTCGAGCACCCCCTGCACCGTGCGCAGCCCGGGCTGGGTGCTCCAGCCCTTGAAGTCGGTGCCGTCGTAGGCGATGCCGAGCCGGAGGCGGACGAGCTCGTCGTCGCGAGGAGCCTCGGGCGGGGCATCCGATTCGGTGCGCGGCATGCCGACCAGCTTAGGGCGGCCGGAGCCGACGGAACGACGACGAGGGGCTCCGATCCCTGTGGAATCGGAGCCCCTCGTGGTGCGGTGTCGCGGCTTACTTGGCCTCGGCCTCGGCGGCCTCCTCGGCCGACTCCTCCGACGCCTCGGCACCGGCGGCCTCGTCGACCGCGGCCTCGGCCTCGGTCACGACCTCTTCGCTCGCCTCTTCGGCGGGCTCGGCCGGCGCGGCGGGCGCCTCGGCGGCGGCGGGCTTGGCAGCGCGCTGCTTCTTCACGACCGGCTCGAGCACGAGCTCGATGACCGCCATGGGGGCGTTGTCGCCCTTGCGGTTGCCGATCTTGGTGATGCGGGTGTAGCCGCCCTCGCGGTCGGCCACCTGGGGCGCGATCACCGCGAAGAGCTCGTGCACGACCGCCTTGTCGCCGATGACGGCGAGCACGCGACGACGGGCGTGCAGGTCACCGCGCTTGGCGAAGGTGACGAGGCGCTCGGCGAGCGGACGCAGGCGCTTGGCCTTGGTCTCGGTCGTCGTGATCGACTTGTGCGTGAACAGCGCGGCGGCGAGGTTCGCGAGCAGCAGCCGCTCGTGGGCGGGGCCGCCTCCGAGGCGGGGGCCCTTGGTGGGCTTCGGCATGATTCGTTGTCTCCAGTACTTGGGGGTTGGTGCGGCGCGCAGCGCCTATCGCGTGACGGGCTTAGTTCTCGTCGTCGAAGCCCGTGTAGAAGTGGGCGCCGTCGAAGCCGGGCACCGAGTCCTTGAGCGCGAGGCCCATCTCGGTGAGCTTGTCCTTGACCTCGTCCACCGACTTCTGGCCGAAGTTGCGGATGTTCATGAGCTGCGACTCGGACAGGGCGACGAGCTCGGACACCGTGTTGATGCCCTCGCGCTTGAGGCAGTTGTAGCTGCGCACCGAGAGGTCGAGGTCCTCGATGGGGATCGAGAGCTCGCTCGAGAGCACGGCGTCGACCGGGGCGGGCCCGATCTCGATGCCCTCGGCCGCGGTGTTCAGCTCGCGGGCGAGGCCGAACAGCTCGACGAGCGTGCGACCGGCCGAGGCGATGGCGTCGCGCGGCGAGATCGCCGGCTTCGTCTCGACGTCGACCACGAGGCGGTCGAAGTCGGTGCGCTCGCCGGCGCGGGTGGCCTCGACGCGGTAGGTGACCTTGAGCACCGGCGAGTAGATCGAGTCGACCGGGATCTGGCCGGCCTCGCTGTACTCGTTGCGGTTCTGCTGGGCCGAGACGTAGCCGCGGCCGCGCTCGATCGTGAGCTCGAGCTCGAACTTCGCCGAGTCGTTGAGCGTCGCGATGACCAGCTCGGGGTTGTGCACCTCGACGCCGGCCGGAGCCGAGATGTCGGCGGCGGTGACCTCACCGGCGCCCTGCTTGCGCAGGTAGGCGGTGATGGGCTCGTCGTGCTCGCTGGAGACGACCAGGTTCTTGATGTTGAGGATGATCTCGGTGACATCCTCCTTGACGCCGGGCACGGTCGAGAACTCGTGCAGCACGCCGTCGATGCGGATGCTCGTCACGGCGGCGCCGGGGATCGACGAGAGCAGCGTGCGGCGAAGCGAGTTGCCAAGGGTGTAACCGAAGCCCGGCTCGAGGGGCTCGATCACGAACCGCGAACGGAACTCCGAGATGTTCTCTTCGGTGAGCGTCGGGCGCTGTGCGATCAGCACTGTGGATTCCTTTCGGCAGGGTGTCCGCTATATGACACCGAGCAAATCTTGAAGGATCTTGAGTTAGAGAGAGAACCACCCGCCGCGGGGCCGGCACCCGAGGGGTGCCGGCCCGCGGCGGGTCGGAGCGTCAGACGCGGCGGCGCTTCGGCGGACGGCAGCCGTTGTGGGCCTGGGGCGTCACGTCGGTGATGCTGCCGACCTCGAGGCCGGCGGCCTGGAGCGAGCGGATCGCGGTCTCGCGACCCGAGCCCGGCCCCTTGACGAAGACGTCGACCTTCTTCATGCCGTGCTCCTGGGCCTGGCGGGCGGCCGACTCGGCCGCGAGCTGCGCGGCGAACGGGGTCGACTTGCGCGAGCCCTTGAAGCCCACGCCGCCCGAGGAGGCCCAGCTGATCACGGCACCGGTGGTGTCGGTGATCGAGACGATCGTGTTGTTGAACGTCGACTTGATGTGGGCCTGGCCCACGGCGATGTTCTTCTTTTCCTTCTTGCGCGGCTTGCGAGTAGCCGCCTTGGGTGCTGCCATGTTCGAAATCTCCTAGATCTGGCGACGAGCGGTTACTTGCGGCCGGGCTTCTTCTTGCCCGCGACGGTGCGCTTCGGGCCCTTGCGGGTACGAGCGTTGGTCTTGGTGCGCTGACCGCGGACCGGGAGGCCGCGACGGTGGCGCAGGCCCTCGTACGAACCGATCTCGACCTTGCGGCGGATGTCGGCGGCCACCTCGCGGCGGAGGTCGCCCTCGACCTTGTAGTTGCCTTCGATGTAGTCGCGAAGGGCGACGAGCTGGTCGTCGCTGAGGTCCTTGACGCGGATGTTGCCGTCGATGCCGGTCTCCGCGAGCGTCTGCAGCGCGCGGGTGCGGCCGACGCCGTAGATGTAGGTCAGTGCGATCTCCACGCGCTTCTCGCGCGGGATGTCGACTCCTGCCAGACGTGCCATGGTGGCTTCTCCTGTGAGTGAGTGGAGGTGTGGAGCAACGCCGGTGCCCGGGCCTCCTCCCGAGGTGTCCCCCGCGGCGATCGCTCGCACGCGGGTTCTGGCGCTGCCGTACGGCTATTCAGTTGTGGGTCGCTCGGCGCTCCGGCCGAGGCATCCGGGTCAGCCCTGGCGCTGCTTGTGGCGCGGGTTCGACTTGCAGATGACCATCACGCGGCCGTGGCGACGGATCACCTTGCAGTGGTCGCAGATCGGCTTGACGGAGGGGTTGACCTTCATGGTGGTTCCTTAGCGGTTCGCTGTCCTCGTGCCCGCGGGACGCCGCGGGCCGTTACTTTCCGAACAGCCCTTACTTGTAGCGGTAGACGATGCGACCGCGGGTCAGGTCGTAGGGGCTGAGCTCCACGATGACGCGGTCTTCGGGGAGGATGCGGATGTAGTGCTGCCGCATCTTGCCCGAGATGTGGGCGAGGACCTTGTGGCCGTTGGTCAGCTCGACGCGGAACATTGCGTTCGGGAGCGCCTCGATGACCGAGCCTTCGATCTCGATGACACCGTCTTTCTTGGCCATAGCCTCACTATCGCTTTGGGTAAAGGTGGTCGGTCGTGCGATGGTGCGGGCACTGCTTCCGCGCGCGCGAGGCGTGCGGATACGAGCGCCCAAAGCACCAAGGGTCTACTATAGACCCTCTTGCCCGCGAACTCCAGTCGAGGCCGCCGCCCTACGCCGAGGGGCCGGCGACAGGCGATGCGGATGCCTCGAGCACCGCCGCCCGCGCCGCCCGCGCATCGACGGCGGCCAGGGCGAGCGCCGCGAGGCGGCGGGCGTCGTCGAGCGAGTGCCGGCCGAGCGAGCCGCGCACCTCCGCGAGCGCCGACGGCGCCATCGAGAGGCTCGTGACGCCGAGCCCGACGAGCACGACGGCGAGCTCGGGATCGGCGGCCGCCTCGCCGCACACGCCCACCGGCTTGCCGAGGGCGGCGCCCGCCCGCCCCACCTCGGCGACGAGCCGCAGCACGGCGGGATGCCACGGGCTCTGCAGCTCCGCGACGCCGCCGAGCAGGCGGTCGGCCGCCATCGTGTACTGCACGAGGTCGTTGGTGCCGATGGAGGCGAAGTCGCAGACGGCCAGCACCCGGTCCGCGATGAGCGCGGCGGCCGGGGTCTCGACCATCACGCCGGCGGAGGGCAGCCCGGCCTCGGCCACGAGCCGGGCGAAGGAGGCGGCCTCCTCGACGGTCGCGACCATCGGCGCCATCACCTGCACCTCCGCCGTCGACGCGGCCGCGGCCTCGGCGAGCGCTGCGAGCTGCTCGCGCAGCACCGGCTCGGCGCGCTGCAGGGCCCGGATGCCGCGCACGCCGAGCGCGGGGTTGGGCTCGTCGTCGGCGTTGAGGAACGCCAGGGGCTTGTCGGCGCCCGCGTCGAGCACCCGAACGACGACCTTGCGCCCGGGGAAGGCCGCGAGCACTCGCGCGTACTCCGCGCGCTGCACCTCGCGCGACGGCGCCCGCTGCGCATCGAGGAAGAGGAACTCGGTGCGGAAGAGGCCGACGCCCTCGGCGCCGAGGTCGAGCGCCTCGGCCTCGGCGTCCGCCGCGCCGAGGTTCGCGAGCAGCGGCACCGCCGTGCCGTCGGAGAGCGCGCCCGGATGGACCGGGGCGGTCGCGAGCGCCTCGTGCGCGGCTCGGCGCCGTTCGGCGTCGCGACGTTCGGCGTC
>JBDIAF010000166.1:0-4593 GCA_039812245.1 Agromyces sp.
CCGCCGTGGTGAGGCTGCTCGGCGCACCGGCCGGCACGCCGCTCGCCGATGCGCTGCGCGGGCTCGACGACGACGAGGGGTCGCTCACCGCGCTGACCGACCGCATCGCGCTCGCGGTGCATCCGCTGCTGGCCCTGCTCGACCCGGAGCTGATCGTGCTCGGCGGCCCGACCGGCGGCGCCGGCGGTCGTGCGCTCGCCGAGCTCGTCTCGGCGCGGCTCGACCACGCCTCGCACCCGAAGCTCGCCCTGCGGTCGAGCGCGACGGGGGTCCAGCCCGTGCTGCTCGGCGCCAGGCAGCAGCTCGTGCAGCAGATCCGCGACCGACTCGAATCCGACATCTCCGCGCCGGCCTGATCGACCCGCCGGTTCCCATCCGACACCCACCGCGGCGTCCGGCCGTACGACCCTGCCGTCGTCGCCCGACCGACCGCCGGGCGGCCGCGCGCTGCCCGCGAACGAAGGAAGATCCAATGAAACTCACCATCGTCGGCGGAGGCTCGACCTACACGCCCGAGCTCATCGACGGCTTCGCACGGCTGCGCGAGCAGCTGCCGCTCACCGAGATCCACCTCGTCGACCCCGACCCGCGGCGGCTCGAGCTCGTCACCGGGGTCGCCGGGCGCATGCTCGCGCGCGCGGGGCATCCGGCCCGGGTGGTCGGCACGCGCGACCTCGTCGCCGGCGTCGCCGACGCCGACGCCGTGCTGCTGCAGCTGCGGGTGGGCGGCCAGGACGCACGCCAGGCCGACGAGACCTGGCCGCACGAGGCGCACTGCATCGGCCAGGAGACGACGGGGCCCGGAGGCCTCGCGAAGGCGATGCGCACCGTGCCGGTGGTGCTGCGCATCGCCGAGGAGGTGCGCCGGCACGCGAAGCCCGACGCCTGGATCGTGGACTTCACGAACCCGGTCGGCATCGTCACGCGCGCGCTCCTCGCCGAGGGACATCGCGCGATCGGCCTCTGCAACGTCGCCATCGGATTCCAGCGGCGCTTCGCCGCGACCCTGGGCGTCGCGCACGACGAAGTGCGCCTCGGCCACGTCGGGCTCAACCACCTCACCTGGGAGCGCAGCGTCACGGTCGGCGGCCGAGACGTCCTGCCCTCGCTCATCGATGACCGGCTCGACGAGCTCGCCGACGAGGTGCACCTCGCGCCCGAGCTGATCGCCCAGCTCGGCGCGGTGCCCTCGTACTACCTGCGGTACTTCTACGCGCACGACGAGGTGCTCGCCGAGCAGCTCGCACAGCCGACCCGCGCCGAGGCCGTCCGGGCGATCGAGACCGAGCTGCTCGAGCTGTACGCCGACCCGGCGGTCGACCGCAAGCCCGCGGCCCTCGAGGGCCGCGGGGGCGCGTTCTACTCCGAGGCGGCGATCGAACTGCTCGCCGCCATGCAGGCCGGGCGGGCCGGCGAGGCGGGCCCCCTTCCTGACGGGAGCCTGTCGGCGGCCGTGCCGCGGGTCGTCAACCTCCGCAACGACGGCGTGCTGCCCTTCCTGCCCGACGACCACGTGATCGAGGTGCCGGCGCGGTTCGTCGGCGACCGCTTCGTCGCCGAGCCCGTCGCGTCGCTGCCCGACGACGTCGCGGGGCTCATCGCCGGGGTCGCCGGCTACGAGCGGCTCGCACTCGACGCCGCGGTGCACGGCGGGCGCGATCGCGTGCTGCGGGCGATGCGCGCGCACCCGCTCGTGCTGCAGCACGAGCGAGCCGAGCGGCTCACCGATCTGCTGATGGCCGAGAACGCGAGGTTCCTCGAGTGGGCGTGACGGTCGGCGCCGGTGCGTCCCCGGTGGTCGTCGCCGTCGACGGCGGGGGATCGAAGACCGACGCCGTCGCACTCGACCTCGACGGGCGCGTGGTGGCCCGACGGCGCGGCGCCGGCTCGAGCCCGCACTTCGACGGCCTCGAGCGGGCCGCGGCGACGGTGCGCGCGCTCGTCGCCGCGGTCGCCGGCGGGGCGCCGGTCGCCCAGGCGGAGCTCTATCTCTCCGGGCTCGACCTCGACGTCGAGATCGACGCCTTCCGCACCGCGCTGGCCGGGGCCGGCTGGGCGGACGAGTCCACCGTGATCGCGAACGACCTGTTCGCGCTGCTCCGCGCGGGCACCGACGAGCCCGACGCCGTGGTGATCGTCTGCGGCACCGGCGTCAACGCCGCCGGCGTGCGCGGGGACGGCCGCGTCGTGCGTTTCCCGTCGCTCGGCCCGATCTCGGGCGACTGGGGCGGCGGCAGCGGGCTCGGCGCCGAGGTGCTCTGGCACGCGGCCCGCGACGTGGACGGGCGGGGCCCGCGCACCTGGCTGACCGGGGCGATGCTGGACGCGCTCGGGATCGACTCGGTGCAGCGGCTGATCGAGGACGTGCACTTCGGCCACCGCGCCGAGGGGTCTCTGGCCGAGCTCGCCCCCCTCGTGTTCGAGGCCGCTCGACGCGGCGACGCCGTCGGGGCGGCGCTCGTCGAGCGGCAGGCCGACGAGATCGTGGCGTTCGCGCGGGCCTGTCTCACTCGCCTCGAGCTCGCCGAGCGATCCGTGCCGATCGTGCTCGGCGGGGGGATCATCGCCGCGCGGGAGCCCCTGCTCCTCGACGCGATCGCCACGGGCATCGCCGGATTCGCGCCGCGCGCACGCCTCGAGTTCGTCGACGTCCCGCCGATCGTCGGCGCCGGGCTGCTCGCCCTCGAGCGCGTGGGCGCCTCGCCCGAAGCCCTGGCGCGCGCTCGCGCGGAGCTCTCGGTCGCGGCCCCGCGGCGGGATCCGGTCGGGGAGGCGCGGTCGAGGCATCCGGAATGGACGTGACGTATAACCCAGCCCAGGCCGATGGTCAAGCAGGCGTGCCCGACGGACTTAGACTGTGGGGCGTGACTTCAGAGGAAACCGTCGACGTCGTGCTCATCGGCGGGGGCATCATGAGCGCCACGCTCGGCTCCCTCATCTCCCGTCTCCAGCCCGACTGGTCGATCCGGGTGTACGAGCGGCTCGGCCGGGTGGCGCAGGAGTCGTCGAACGCGTGGAACAACGCGGGCACCGGTCACGCCGCCCTCTGCGAGCTCAACTACATGCCCGAGGCCGCCGACGGCACCGTCAGCGCCGACAAGGCGGTCTCGATCAACGAGCAGTTCCAGGTGAGCCGCCAGTACTGGGCCCATCTCGTCGAGACGGGTGCGCTGCCCGAGCCGCACAACTTCATCAACTCGACCCCGCACATGACCTTCGTGCGCGGGGCGGCGAACATCGAGTACCTGCGCAAGCGCGTCGACGCGCTGAAGGGCCAGCCGTTGTTCCCCGACATGGAGTTCACCGAGGACCTCGAGCGCATCGCCGAGTGGACCCCGCTCCTCGCGAAGAAGCGCAGCCCCAAGCAGAAGGTCGCGGCCACCCGCATCGCCGCTGGCACCGACGTCGACTTCGGCGCGCTCACCGGCTACCTCCTGGCCGACATCGAGCGTCGCGGCGCCGAGATCCACACCAACCACCAGGTCACCCGGCTGAAGCGCCGCAAGGACGGCACGTGGCGGCTCAACGTGAAGCACCTCGTCGGCGGCACCCCGAAGGTCGTGAACGCGCGGTTCGTGTTCGTCGGCGCGGGCGGCGGCGCCCTCGCGCTGCTGCAGCACTCGGGCATCCCCGAGATCAGGGGCTTCGGCGGCTTCCCGATCTCGGGCCAGTTCCTGCGCACCACCAACCCCAAGATCGTCGCGCAGCACCAGGCGAAGGTCTACGGCAAGGCCGCCGTCGGCGCCCCGCCCATGTCCGTGCCGCACCTCGACACGCGCGTGGTCGACGGCGAGACCGCGCTGCTCTTCGGGCCGTACGCCGGATTCACCCCCAAGTTCCTGAAGACCTCGACCTGGTTCGACCTGCCGTTCTCGGTGCGCCTGCACAACATCGGGCCGATGCTGCAGGTCGCGTTCCGCAACTTCGACCTCGTGAAGTACCTCGTCGGCGAGCTGCTCGCAGGCCGCGAGAAGAAGATGAAGGCGCTGCGCGAGTTCATGCCCACCGCGAAGACCGAGGACTGGGAGCTCATCACCGCCGGCCAGCGCGTCCAGGTCATGAAGAAGGACGGGGCCAAGGGCGGTGTGCTGCAGTTCGGCACCGAGGTGATCACGGGTGCCGACGGCACCATCGCCGGCCTCCTCGGCGCCTCGCCGGGCGCCTCGACGGCCGCGCCGATCATGCTCGACCTGCTCGCGCGCTGCTTCCCCGACCGCATGGCCGAGTGGGAGCCGAAGCTCCGCGCGATGGTGCCGAGCTACGGCGTGAAGCTCTCCGACGACCCCGAGGCCGCCGCGGCCTCGCTCGCCGCGACGGCGAAGGCGCTGAACCTCACCGCGTAGGCCGCAGAGCACGGATGCCCCGGGGACCTGCTTGCACATTCTCCGGGATGCCTGCTATGGTCGACGACGCTATGAAGTAAGTACACCCCTCCGTCCCGCGCCTGAGGCGCCGTTGATGCTGGGTGTGCTCACGCACTGATCGCGACAGTGTTCGCGCGTACCCTTCGTGACGGCAATCGCCCGGCGGGATTCATCCTTCGATCTCGGGGCGCCGCTCGTCGGTTCCCGCGGAGCGGGTGCGCTCGCGCCG
>JBDIAF010000167.1:0-4588 GCA_039812245.1 Agromyces sp.
TAGTCGGGCACGTAGATCGTCGTGAGGATCCGGTGCAGGCGCGGCAGCACGAGGTAGGCGAGCAGCAGCCAGAACGCGAGGAAGAACAGGATGCCGAACCAGCCGAAGCCGAACGACTCGCCGAGCACGAGCCAGGCGAGCCAGACCGACGCGACGCCGGCGTAGACGAAGACCGCCCCGTCGATGATCGCGTTGACCGACAGCCGAGACGGCGGCGCCTGCCCGGACTCGGCGTCGCCCGCCGGCCGGTTCGGCGCCTCGACGCTCTGCCCACCCACATGTGCATGCTATCCATGGCGCACGCGATCAGGCCGTCGCTACGCTCGCGTCATGAGCTACGACGTCGCGCGCATCCGATCGATGTTCCCCGCCCTCGAGGCCGGCTGGGCGCAGTTCGACGGGCCGGGCGGCACCCAGACGCCGCGCGCCGTCGGCGAGGCGATCGCCGCGACGCTGACCGGCCCGCTGTCGAACCGGGGCACGAGCTCGCCCTCCGAGCGCAACGCCGAGGCGGCGGTGCACGGGTTCCGGCTCGCGATGGCCGACCTCCTGAACGGCGACCCCCGCGGCATCGTGCACGGCCGCAGCGCAACCCAGCTCGCCTACGACTTCTCACGGCATCTCTCGAAGCGGTGGCGGCCCGGCGACGAGGTCGTCGTCACCCGGCTCGACCACGACTCGAACGTGCGCCCGTGGGTGCAGGCCGCCGAGCGCGCGGGCGCCGTCGTGCGCTGGGCCGACTTCGACCCGGTGACGGGCGAGCTGCCGGTCGAGGCGATCGCGGGCCTCGTCGGCGAGCGCACCCGACTCGTCGCCGTCACCGCGGCGTCGAACCTCATCGGCACCATGCCCGACATCCCGGCGATCGCCGCGGCGGTGCACGGGGCCGGCGCCCTGCTCTACGTCGACGGCGTGCACTACACCGCGCACGAGCTGCCCGACCTCGGCGCGCTCGGCGCCGACCTCTTCGCCTGCTCGCCGTACAAGTTCCTCGGCCCGCACTGCGGCGTGCTGGCCGCCCGGCCCGAGCTGCTCGAGCGCATCGCGCCCGACAAGCTCGAGCCCTCGACGAACGCGGTGCCCGAGCGCTTCGAGTTCGGCACCCTGCCGTACGAGCTGCTGGCGGGCGTCACCGCGGCGGTCGAGGTGCTCGCGGGGCTCGCCACGACGGGCGCGGACGCGTCGTCCGACGCCGACGCCGACGCCGACGCCGACGCCGACGCCTCGACGGTGGCACCCGGACCCGCCTCCCGCCGCGCCCGTCTGGTCGCGTCGTACGCCGCCCTGCACGCGCACGAGGCGGGCCTGCGCGAACGGCTCGAACGCGGCTTCGCCGAGCTGCCCGGCGCGACGGTGCATTCGCGCGCCGCCCGGCGCACCCCGACGCTGCTCGCGACGTTCGCCGGTCGCGAGGCCTCGGAACTCACCCGCCTGCTCGCCGAGCGCCGTGTGCTCGCCCCGAGCGGCAACTTCTACGCGCTCGAGGCGTCGCGGCACCTGGGCCTCGGCGACGCCGGCGGCCTGCGCGTCGGGCTCGCGCCCTACACCGACGCCGACGACGTCGAGCGGCTGCTCGACGGGCTCGCCGCCGCCCTCGGCTGAGCGCGCGCATCTCGCGAATCCCCCGCACGACGGATGCCCCGCCGGGCACGGCCTCGCTAGGGTGGGGCGTGGCGGCGCCGGCCGCCATGGGTCGTGCGGGGGCGCGACCCGATGCGGCATCGCTCGCCCCCGAACACGAGGAGAGCGCATGGAACGCGGTCCCATGAAGCAGGGCATCCCCATCGAGGTCTCGGGGCTCGGCAAGCGGTTCGGGCAGGTGACCGCCGTCGACGAGCTGAGCTTCACCGTGCAGCCCGGCGTCGTCACCGGCTTCCTCGGGCCGAACGGCGCGGGCAAGACGACGACGCTGCGCATGCTGCTCGGGCTGATCCGCGCCGACCGGGGCACGGCGACCTTCGGCGGCACGCCCTACGCGAGGCTCGAGCGCCCGCTCGAGACGGTCGGGGCGGCGCTCGACTCGAGCTTCCACCCCGGTCGCACCGCCCGCGACCACCTCCGCGTCTACGCGACCGCAGCCGGCGTGCCCTCGCGCCGCGTCGACGAGGTGCTCGAGCAGGTCGGCATGCACGACTACGCCCGGCGCCGCGTCGGCGGCTACTCGCTCGGCATGCGGCAGCGGCTGTCGCTCGCCTACACCCTGCTCGGCGATCCCGGCGTGCTCGTGCTCGACGAACCCATCAACGGCCTCGACCCCGAGGGCATCCGCTGGATCCGCGTGTTCCTGCAGGGGCTCGCCCGGGAGGGCCGCACCGTGCTGATCAGCTCGCACCTGCTGAGCGAGGTGCAGCAGACGGTCGACGAGGTCGTGATCATCGCGAAGGGCCGGCTCGTGAAGACCGGCACGCTCGCGAGCCTCGAGCTCGACGCCGCGCCCCGTACGATCGTCGACTCCCCCGACCGCGCCGCCCTCGCGACGGCGCTCGCGGCGGCCGGCCTCACCGCCGCCGAGGGACGCAGCGGCTTCATCGTCGACGAGCCCGATCCCGGCCGGGTCGGTCACGCCGCGTTCGTGGGCGGTGTCGAGCTCAGCGCCCTGCACCGGCTGAAGTCGGGCCTCGAGGACTCCTTCCTCGCGCTCGTGGGCGAAGAGGGGGCGGATGCCCCGGCCGCGGCGCCGGCCGACCCGCCCGCCGCGCGAGCGACCCCGGCCGACGAGCAGTCCCCGCCCGGCACGCAGCCCGAGGCATCCGGGTCGGCACTCGAGACGACGGGGAGGTGATCGGCGTGCGCGCGCTGGCATCCGAGTTCTTGAAGGTCTTCACCACCCGCATGTGGTGGCTGCTCGCCCTGATCATGGTGGCCTACCTCGCGTTCACCGCGGGCGGACTCGGCGCGCTCTTCGGGTTCACGATCGCGAACCCCGATGCCGCCGCCGTCGCTGGTGCGAGTGCGCCGCCGGTCGACGGGCTCGCCCTCGCACCGCTCGTCTACAGCTTCGCGACGTCGACGGGCTACGTCTTCCCGGTCATCATCGGCACGCTCGCGGTGACCGGCGAGTTCCGCCACCGCACCCTCACCTCCACGTTCCTCGCCGATCCGCGGCGCACGGGCGTGCTCGGCGCGAAGTACCTGGCCCAGCTGCCCATCGGGGCCGGCTACGGCGTCGTCGCGTTCATCGCGACCGTCGGCGCCGGGGCGGGCGCCCTGGCCGGTTTCGGCCTCGACACGGCGCTCGGCGACCCCGACACGTGGGCGCTCATCGGGCGCGGCATCCTCGCCATGGCGCTCTGGGCCGCGATCGGCGTGGGCCTCGGCTCGGTGATCCCCAACCAGGTGGCCGCGATCGTCATCGTGCTCGCGTTCACGCAGTTCGTCGAGCCGCTGCTGCGCCTCGCCGCCTCGGTCTCGGACGTCACCTCGCAGATCGGCAAGTTCCTGCCGGGCGCCGCCAGTGACGCGCTCGTGGGGCAGTCGTTCTACTCGCTCGCCTCGCTCGGCGACGCGAGCGCCTCGCTCGAGTGGTGGCAGGGCGGGCTGGTGCTGCTGGGTCTCGGTCTCGTGCTCACCGCGATCGGCGCCGCGACGACGTGGCGGCGCGACGTGTCGTAGGCCGGGCCGGGCCGGGCCGGGCCGCGACGGGGCTCAGCCGAACAGGCTGCCGACGACCGTGGCGCACACCCAGACGAAGCCGGCGAGGCCGACGACGACCGCGCCGCCGATCGCGGCCAGCCCGATGATCGCCGTGCGCCGGCTGCGCTTGGCGACCGAGGGCAGCTCGTGGTGCACGTCGCGCGTGGGCGCCGGGCCGGCGCCGAGATCGGGGATAGGCATGCGCAGCGGCTCGGCCGGCCGACTCGGGTAGGCATCGAGCACGCCGGCGCCGGGTCCGTGCTCGGCGGTCTGCAGCACGTCGTCCGAGACGGGGGCGGGCTTGAGCGAGCGACGCGACCGCCGCGTCGGCGCGTTCATGACTGATGCCGCGGGGTGCGCCATCGCGGGCCCGCTCGCGCTCTGCCGGATCGCCGTGGCCTCGTCGGCCGCGTCCGACGGCTGCGTCGGGGCGCCGCCGCGCTCGCCGGTGCGCTCGACGACCACCGTCTCCGCGTCGACGGGATGTCCCGTGCGCTCCCCGGTGCGCTCCACGACGACCGTGGCCTCATCGACCGGATGCCCCGTGCGCTCGCCCGTCCGCTCGACCACGACCGTCGCCTCATCGACCGGATGCCCCGTGCGCTCGCCCGTCCGCTCGACCACGACCGTGGCCTCGTACGCCTCGTACCCGGCTCCCTCGAACTCGGCGGAGCGGTCGACGATGATCGTCTCCTCGGCCGCCTCGTAGGCCTCCTGCTCGCGGTCGACGACGACGGTCTCCTCGACGGACTCGTCGACGCCTCCCGCGCCCTGCGCGGCGGCGCTCGGTGAGCCGCCACTCGGTGAGCCGCCGCGCGCGCCATCGCCGGCCGTCGGCGCGATGAGCCCCTCGGGCAGGGTGATCATGCCGTCGCGCTCGATGTCGCTCATGAGCCGGCCCGCCGTACGGGGATCGTGGTCTCGTCGTCGATGAGCTCGGCCTCGGCGTCGTCGC
>JBDIAF010000168.1:0-4546 GCA_039812245.1 Agromyces sp.
GGCCCTTCGCTCCGGTGGTTCGCAGGTAGTCCTGCAGGAACGAGATCCTGGTCGCGACCTCGTCGGCGGGGTCGATCTCGGCACGGACGTCGAGTTCGTCGATGATGGCAGCCTGCAGCGCTCGCATGACTCGACCCTAGTGCCGGCATGTTTCCGGGATGCAACGCGTCGGGGCCGCGTCGGGCCCGGGGCATCCGATACGCTCGGCCCGTGCGACGCCGCGGGCGGCGCGGAAAGGCCCCGCGATGGACATCTCGATCAGCACCCTCGTGCTCTTCCCGGCGGTCGCGGTCGCGGCCCCGCTGCTGGTGCGGGCGGTCGGGCGCGTCGTCGCCATCCCCCTCGTCGTCTTCGAGATCGTGCTCGGCCTGCTGCTCGGCCCGGCGATGCTCGGCTGGATCACGCCGAACGACTTCACCGACCGGCTCGCCGAGCTCGGTCTCGCGATGCTCTTCTTCCTGGCCGGCAACGAGATCGACTTCCGCACCGTGCGGGGCCGGCCGTTGAACCGCGCGGCGATCGGCTGGCTCATCTCGCTCTGCGCCGGGGTGGGGCTCGCGGCGCTGCTCGCGCAGGATCTCATCGCCGCCGCCTACATCGGCATCGCGCTCACCTCGACCGCGCTCGGCACGATCATGCCCGTGCTGCGCGACGCCGGCGAGCTGCGCACGCCCTTCGGCATCGGCGTGCTCGCGATCGGCGCGGTGGGCGAGTTCGGCCCACTGCTCGCCATCTCGCTCTTCCTGAGCGGGCGCCAGCCCGGCCTCGCCACGATCGTGCTGCTGGGGTTCGCCGCCGTCGCCGGCCTCGCCATCTGGGGCGCCATGCGCGGCTGGGGCCGCCGCCTGCACCGGCTGATCACCTCGACGCTGCGCACGAGCGGTCAGTTCGCGGTGCGTCTCGTGCTCCTCATCCTCGCCGCCCTCGTCGCCCTCAGCATCGTGCTCGACCTCGACATGCTGCTCGGAGCCTTCGTCGCGGGCGTGATCTACCGCCTGCTGCTGACCGGGGCTCCCGAGCCCGACATCGAGGTCGTCGAACGCAAGCTCGAGGCGATCGGCTACGGGTTCCTCGTGCCGGTCTTCTTCATCAACACGGGCGTCACCTTCGACCTGGCGGGGCTCGTCGCAGACCCCGGGACGATCGCCCTGCTGCCGATCTTCCTGGTGCTGCTGCTCGTCGTACGAGGCATCCCCTCGATGCTGGCCGCGCCGGCGGGCAGCGACTGGCGCGATCGCGGCGCCACCCTGCTGTTCGGCGCCACCGGACTTCCGATCATCGTCGCCGTGACCGGGATCGGCGTCGACGCGGGCGAGCTGCCGAGCGGCACCGCCGCCGCCCTCGTCGGGGCGGGCATGCTCTCGGTGCTGATCTTCCCGCTCCTCGGCCTCGCGCTGCGCCGCCGTGCCGCAGACGCGCCGGAGGATCCGAAACCCGACGAGCTGCGGGTGCCGACCGAGGGCTGATCGCCCGGGGTGGCTATGCTGGTTCGGGCGGCCTCGCCCGCCAACCCCCCGTAGCTCAGTGGACAGAGCAGGTGGCTTCTACCCACTTGGTCGGGAGTTCGAATCTCTCCGGGGGGGCCCGAGGCCGGCGCGGCGGCCGCGTCGGCGCCCGCCGGTAGACTCGCCGCATGGCAAGCGCGAGCGACCGACTGGTGTGGATCGACTGCGAGATGACCGGGCTCGACCTCGAGGTCGACGAACTGGTCGAGATCGCGGTCATCATCACCGACTACGACCTCAACCCCGTCGACGAGGGCATCAGCATCGTCATCAAGCCCGACGCCAGCGCGCTCGAGCACATGAACGAGTTCGTCCGGGCGATGCACACCCAGTCGGGCCTGATCGAAGAGATCCCCGGCGGCGTCAGCCTCGCCGACGCCGAGTACCAGGTGCTCGAGTACGTGCTGCAGCACGTGCCCGACGAGCAGAAGGCGCCGCTCGCGGGCAACTCCATCGGCACCGACCGTGCGTTCCTGGCGAAGTTCATGCCCCGGCTCGACGCGCACCTGCACTACCGCAACGTCGACGTCTCCTCGATCAAGGAGCTCGCCAAGCGCTGGTTCCCGCGCGCCTATTTCAACGCGCCCGCCAAGCACGGCGGCCACCGCGCCCTCGCCGACATCCGCGAGTCGATCCTCGAGCTGCGCTACTACCGCAAGGCCGTCTTCGTCGCCGACCCCGGGCCCACCACGCAGGAGCTCCAGGCCATTTCCGCCGCCGCGGTGAACGAGTTCGCCCCCGACGTGGTGTAAGCTCGTGGAGTTGCCTCTCGCGGAGACGTGCGGGGCGCATGGTGGCTATAGCTCAGTTGGTAGAGCACCGCGTTGTGGTCGCGGGGGTCGCGGGTTCAAGCCCCGTTAGCCACCCCAAGTCGGATGCCTCGAGGCATCCATTCCTCCCGGGGATCGGAGCAGCCGTGCAGCTCGATGCCGAGGCGTTCGAGCGGATCGTCGTCGACGAGCTCGATCTGCTTCCCGACGACATGGTCGACGGGCTCGACAACGTCGTGTTCGTCGTCGAGGACCGCCCCGAGGACGGCTCGCTCGACCTGCTCGGCCTCTACGACGGCACCGCCCTCACCGAGCGCGACCGGTACGGCTTCGGCGAGATGCCCGACCGCATCATCCTCTATCGCGAGCCGTTGCTCGCCATCTGCGACGACGAGGAGGAGTTGCGCGACGAGATCCACGTCACGCTCGTGCACGAGATCGCGCACTTCTACGGCATCGACGACGAGCGCCTGCACGAGCTCGGCTGGGCGTGAGCGGGTCGTCCGGCGGCGCTCTCCCGCGCAGGTAGCGTAGTCGGCATGAGCTTCTCCCCCGGCCGCGCGATCGGCATCGTGATCGGAACGGTCGCGATCCTCGGCATCGGCGTGTACGGGCCGGCGATGCTGCTCGGCCCGCTTCCCGAGGTCGAGATCACGCCGGCGGCGACGGATGCCTCGGCCGCCACGGCCACTCCGCTCGCGCTGCCCGCCGACGGCGCGAGCGCCGCGGTGCTGCTCGGAGACGGAGACGCCGGCGACGGCGCTGCCGAGCCGGACGGACCGGGCGGCGGCGCCACCACCGTCGCGACGGCGGGCTCGCCCGAGGCGCTGCCGATCGGCGCGGCGGCGAAGCTGGTCACCGTGCTCGTGACCCTCGACGCGCTGCCGATCAAGCCCGGCGAAGCCGGCGCAGCCCTGACGATCGGGCCCGAGGACTACACCGAGTACCTGCGGCTCGACGCCGAGGGCTCGCGCACCCTCGCCGTGCTGCCCGGCGAGCAGTGGAGCGAGCACGACGCGGTGCGGGCGGTGCTGCTCGCGAGCAGCAACAACCACGCCGACACGCTGGCCCGCTGGGCCTTCGGCAGCGTGGACGCCTATGTCCAGCGCGCGAACATCTGGCTCGAGGAGCAGGGTTTCGCCACCCTGCGGGTCGACGACGCCAGCGGACTCTCCGGCGACAGCGTCGGCACCGCCGAGGAGGTCGCCCGGCTCGCTGCGCTCGCGCTGGCCGATCCCGCCATCGCCGCCGTCTACGACGCCGCGGCATCCGCCGAGGCCGACGGCGGCGGCAGCGCCGCCGGACAGCGCGACATCCCCGACGTGGTCGACCACGGTGCGGATGCCGGAGCGCGCGCGCTCGTGCGCGGGTACACCGACCAGGCCGGGCTCGTGTTCGTCTACCGTGCCGAACAGCGGATCGAGGGCGCGGAGACGCCGGTGCAGCTCGCCGTCGCGATGGTGCGCCTGCCCGACTACGAGACGCTCGACCCGGCGATCACCGCCTTCGACGCGAGCCTGGCGGCCGCTGCGACCCCGACCGAGGTGATCTCGAAGGGCGAGTCGTACGGCACCGCGCGCGCGGTCTGGGGCGACGAGGCCGATCTCGTGGCCACGGCGTCGCGCACTGCGGCCGAGTGGGGTGCCGCACCCGGCGCCGCCGAGCTCGAGGTGGATCCGTTCACGACGGCGTCGTCGGGTGCCGCGATCGGCAAGGTGCGCGTGCCGGTCGCCGGAACGTCACTGGCCTCCGAGCTCGAGCTCTCGAAGGACATCCGCGATCCTGGGCCGCTGTGGCGGCTGACGAACCCCGCGGCGCTGATCGACGCCTTCTTCGCCGGCCAGCGGTCCGCAGGCTGACGGCCCGCGCGAGTCGCCTCGCGTCGAGCGCGGGTTCAGTCGTTCTCGTCGTCGGACTCGACCGGATCGGAGTCGGCGGCGTCGAAGCGGAACCGCACGCGCAGCGCCCCGCCGACCTCGCGCTCGTCGACCCGGTCGTACCAGAACAGCGACTCGAGTCCGTCGACCGCTGCGACCATCCCGACCCTGGCCTCCGAACCGCCGCCGACGAGCGCCCGGTGGTCGAACTCGCCCTCGAGCGGCCCGTCGATGAACTCCGCGATGTACTCGGCACCCGCCGTGTCTGCAGCCATGGCACTACCGTAGCCCGGCGTCGACCCGTTGGGGAGTGCTCGCCTCAACGGCGGATCACGAGGTGGGCCCGCGCCATGACCGCCGCGACGCCGCCCTGCCGCCCGAGGTGCCTGCGCCA
>JBDIAF010000169.1:0-4543 GCA_039812245.1 Agromyces sp.
GGGGGCCTCGACCGGCGGGTTCACGCAGGTGCTGCTCGAACGCGGCGCACGCCGCGTGCTCGCGGTCGACGTCGGCCACGGCCAGCTCGCAGCCGAACTGCACGGGCGCGAGGGGCTCGTGCTCGTCGAAGGGTGCAACGTGCGCTCCCTCGACCGCGCCGCGCTCGCCGCCCTGAGCGGCGAACGCGAGGCGCCCTCGATCGTGACGGCCGACCTCTCGTTCATCTCGCTGACCACCGTGCTGCCGGCGCTCGTCGAGACCGCCGCCGAGGGCGCAGATCTCGTGCTGCTCGTGAAACCGCAGTTCGAGGTTGGCCGCGGCGGCACGCGCGAGGGCGTCGTACGCGACCCGATGCTGCGGGCGGATGCCGTGCAGGGCGTGCTCTGGGCCGCGCACGATCTGGGTCTCGGGGTGCTCGGCGTCTCTCCCTCCCCAATCGCGGGCGGACACGGCAACCAGGAGTTCCTGGTGCATCTGTCGGCCGGTCGCGGCGGCGATCCGTCAGAATGGTCGAGTCGCATCGAGCACTGGGCGAGAGGAGGGGCCGAGTGACGCCGTCGCGCTACTTCCTGCTGGTCTCGCACACCGGCCGCAGCGCGGCCCTCGAGGCCACGGCCGAGGTCTGCGAGCGGCTCCTCGCCGAAGGCGCCGTGCCGGTGTTCGCGGCCGAGCACTGGGACGACGTGGCCGAGGCGGTGCCCGAGCTCGAACGGCGCGCGGTGCGGCTCGAGGCCATCGACCCCGCCCTGATCGAGTTGGTCATCGTGCTCGGCGGCGACGGCACCATCCTGCGGGCGGCCGAACTGATCCGGCCCCATCCGACTCCGCTGCTCGGCGTCAACCTCGGGCACGTCGGCTTCCTCGCCGAGAGCGAGCGCGACGACCTCGGCCTCACGATCACCCGCGCACTCGCCCGCGACTACGCCGTCGAAGAGCGCATGACGCTCGCGGTGCGCGCCAAGGTCGGCAACGAGGTCGTCTACGAGAGCTGGGCGCTCAACGAGGCGACCGTCGAGAAGGCCGAGCGCGAGCGCATGCTCGAGGTCGTGATCGAGGTCGACCGGCGCCCGCTGTCGTCGTTCGGTTGCGACGGGGTCGTGATGTCGACCCCCACCGGCTCGACCGCGTACTCGTTCTCGGCCGGCGGGCCCATCGTCTGGCCGAGCCTCGATGCCCTGCTGCTCGTGCCGCTGTCGGCGCACGCGCTGTTCGCCCGCCCCCTGGTCGTCGGGCCCGAGTCGTCGCTCGCGGTGGAGATCCTGCAGCGCACCGAGAGCACCGCCGTCATCTGGTGCGACGGCCGGCGCACCTTCGACCTGCCGCCTGGTGCGCGCGTGATCGTGCGGCGTTCGCCTGTGCCGGTGCGACTCGCGCGGTTGCACGAGGCGCCGTTCACCGATCGGCTCGTGAACAAGTTCCAGTTGCCCGTCACCGGGTGGAGAGGGCCGAGCGGGCGTGACTGAACCCGATCCGGAACAGCAGGGCGAGACAGGGAGGCGACGATGATCGAAGAGCTCGGCATCCGCGACCTCGGTGTGATCGCCGAGGCCACGCTGCCGTTGGGGCCCGGGTTCACCGCGGTGACGGGGGAGACCGGCGCGGGCAAGACGATGGTCGTGACCGCGCTCGGGCTGCTGCTGGGCGCGCGCTCGGACGCGGGCTCGGTGCGGGCGGGTGCGAAGCAGGCCTGGGTCGAGGGGCGCTGGCTGCTCGCCGAGCCCGATGCAGTCGCCGAGCGCGTCGCCGAGACCGGGGGCGAGCTCGAGGGGGCGGAGCTGCTGCTCGGCCGCTCCGTCTCGTCCGAGGGGCGCAGCCGGGCCGTCGTCGGCGGTCGCAGCGCGCCGGTCGGCGTGCTGGCCGAGCTGGGCGAACAGCTCGTCGTGGTGCACGGCCAGGCCGAGCAGCAGCGGCTGCGCGCGGCGACCGCCCAGCGCGAGGCGCTCGACCGCTTCGCGGGAGCGCCGCTCGCAGACGTGCTCGACGAGTACCGGGCGGCATTCGACGCGTGGCGTGCCGACCGCGACGAGCTGATGCGGCTGCGCGAGGCGCACGACGCCCGTGCCCGCGAGGCCGACGAGCTGCGCGAGGCGCTCGACGAGATCGAGCAGGCCGACCCGCAGCCGGGCGAGGACGTCGAGCTGCACGAGCGCGCCGAACGCCTGTCGAACCTCGAGGAGCTGCGCCTCGCCGCGGCCCAGGCGCGCGAGCTCGTCTCCTCCGAGGAGTCGCTCGACGAGGCCCCCGACGCGGTAGCGCTCGTCGAGAGCGCCAGGCGCCATCTCGACCGGATCGCGGGATTCGACGCCGCCCTCGCGCCGATCGCCGAGGCGCTGGCGAACGCCGGCTTCCTGCTGGCCGACGCGGCCGCCGAACTCTCGGGCTACCTCGCCTCGCTCGACGCCGATGGCGCACGCGAGCTCGAGCTGGTGCAGGAGCGTCGCGCCCTGCTCGCGAATCTGAGCCGACGCCACGGCACGCTCGACGACGTCATCGAGTTCCGTCGCACCGGTGGGCTGCGCCTCGTCGAGCTCGACGGCGACGACGACCGGATCGCGGTGCTCGAGGCATCCGTCGAACGGCTCGAAGGCGAGGTCGCCCGCCTGGCCGATCGCGCGACCGAGCTGCGTCGCGAGGCGGCTTCGCGGCTCGAAGCCGCGGTGACCGCCGAACTCGCGGCGCTCGCGATGCCCGACGCGGTGCTCGGCGTCGCGGTCGAGCCGCTCGACGAGCCGGGCGTGCACGGCCGCGACCAGGTGCAGATCCTCCTGCGTCCGCATCCCGGCGCCGAGCCGCGTTCGGTCTCGCGGGGTGCCTCCGGCGGCGAGCTGTCGCGCGTGATGCTCGCCATCGAGGTCGTCATCGGCGCGGTCGACCCGGTGCCGACCTTCGTGTTCGACGAGGTCGACGCGGGCGTCGGCGGCGCCGCGGCCATCGAGATCGGCCGCCGCCTCGCGCGGCTCGCAGAGCGCTCGCAGGTGATCGTCGTCACCCACCTCGCGCAGGTCGCGGCATTCGCCTCGAATCACCTGACGGTCGTGAAGGGCACCGACGGGCAGGTCACGGCCTCCAGCGTGCGGCAGCTCGCCGGCGCCGAGCGCGAGGCCGAGATGGCACGGCTCCTGTCGGGGCTGTCCGATTCCGAGAGCGGGCTCGCGCACGCGCGCGAACTGCTCGAGATCGCGGCCGATCGGGCCGCATGAGCGCGAGTGGGGGATCGATGGGGCGGCATGTCGGGCGAACCGAGCAGGAACGTGGCTTAGACTATAAGCCCGTGGTGGATGAACGCGGCGCACAGACTTCGAACCCTGATCTCTCGGACAGCATCGGCCTCGCCGACGGCGAGACCAAGCACATCTTCGTGACCGGGGGTGTCGTCTCCTCCCTGGGCAAGGGCCTCACGGCGGCCAGCCTCGGCAACCTGCTCACCGCCCGCGGTCTCCGGGTCGTGATGCAGAAGCTCGACCCGTACCTGAACGTCGATCCGGGCACGATGAACCCGTTCCAGCACGGCGAGGTCTTCGTGACCGACGACGGCGCGGAGACGGACCTCGACATCGGCCACTACGAGCGCTTCCTCGACATCGAGCTGTCGCAGGCGGCGAACGTCACGACCGGCCAGATCTACTCGACGGTCATCGCGAAGGAGCGCCGCGGCGAGTACCTCGGCGACACGGTTCAGGTCATCCCGCACATCACCGACGAGATCAAGCGGCGCATGCGGCTGCAGGCGTCCGAGACGCCCAAGCCCGACGTGATCATCACCGAGATCGGCGGCACGGTCGGCGACATCGAGTCGCAGCCGTTCATCGAGTCGGCGCGCCAGGTGCGGCACGAGCTCGGCCGCAAGAACGTCTTCTTCGTGCACGTCTCGCTCGTGCCGTTCATGGGCGCCTCGGGCGAGCAGAAGACGAAGCCGACCCAGCACTCGGTCGCCGCCCTCCGGTCGATCGGCATCCAGCCCGACGCCCTCGTGCTGCGCAGCGACCGCCCCGTCACCGAGTCGAACAAGCGCAAGATCGCGCTCATGTGCGACGTCGACGAGGCCGCCGTGGTGAACGCGGTCGACGTGCCGTCGATCTACGACATCCCGACCATGCTCAATGAGCAGGGCCTGGACGCCTACATCGTCGACTCGCTCGGACTCGACCGGAAGGCCGGCGAGGTCGACTGGTCGGGCTGGAGCGACCTGCTCAAGGTCGTGCACGACCCCAAGCACGAGGTCACCATCGGCCTCGTCGGCAAGTACATCGACCTGCCCGACGCGTACCTCTCGGTCACCGAGGCCCTGCGCGCCGGCGGCTTCGGCAACGACGCGAAGGTCAAGATCGAGTGGATCCCGTCGGACGAGTGCGAGACGCCCGAGGGCGCGCAGAAGCACCTCGGCCACCTCGACGGCATCTGCGTGCCCGGCGGCTTCGGCGTGCGCGGCATCGAGGGCAAGCTCGGCGCGCTGCACTTCGCCCGTGAGAACGCCATCCCCGTGCTGGGGCTCTGCCTCGGCCTGCAGTGCATGGTGATCGAGTACTCGCGGAACGTCGCGGG
>JBDIAF010000170.1:0-4520 GCA_039812245.1 Agromyces sp.
CCGAAGAGGGACGCCCCGAGGGCGATCAGGGCCGCGGCGACCGCGGCGGCGGCCGAGGCCGGGACTGACGCGCCGGCCGCCGGCGGTTCGGTCAGAAGTCGAGCGTGTCGCCCGGCTCGAGGGCGAGGTACTCGCCGCCGCCCTGTGCGGTCGCCCAGGCGAGTCGTGCGTGCGAGAGGTCCTTCCCGGCGCGCGAGAGCACCATCTCGTGGGTCGAGAACGCGCGTCGCGGGGCCACCCGCTCGACGTAGTCCATCGACTCGCTGATCTTCATCCACGGTGCGCCCGCCGGGGCGGCGAGCACGTCGACGGCGACGCCCTCGGGGGCGTCGAAGGAGTCGCCCCCGTAGTAGAGGGCGTCGTTCACGAGCACCCCGACGTTGTCGATGACGGGGATCGAGCGGTGGATCACCGCGTGCCGGCCGCCGAAGAAGCGCAGCCTGAATGGCCCGGCCGCGACCTCGTCGCCGGGGGAGACGCGCTCGACCGCGTAGCCGGCGTCGGCGGCCGCGGCGACGACCCCTTCGGGGCCGAACAGGCGCGCCTCCGGGCTCTGCTCGAGGATGCGGTCCAGCTGCGACGGCGTCCAGTGGTCGTCGTGCTCGTGCGTGATCACGACCGCGACGACGCCCGTCGCCTCGGTGATCGGAGTGGTGAACTTGCCCGGGTCGATGAACAGGACGTCGCCCGAGTCCTCGATGACGAGGGCGGCGTGTTCGAGCTTGGTGAGGCGCATGATTCGAGCCAACACCGCGCGCGGATCCGGCGCAAGCGCGGGCGCGGATCGAGGGCACCGGCCTCGATTTGGAATGTGTCGGAAACGTGTGCCATACTCTTCGAGTTGCCAAAACACCGGAAGAGATTCCGAAGACACGGCCCCATCGTTTAGCGGCCTAGGACGCCGCCCTCTCACGGCGGTAGCGCGGGTTCAAATCCCGCTGGGGTCACGACGGCAACACGGCAGAACGCCCTCGCGAAAGCGGGGGCGTTCGTCGTTTCCAGGGTGGCGTTCTCCGGCTTCGGTTCGGCTCTGGAGCGGCGGCCTCCGATCGCATGCCCTGACGCCGCCGGAAGACGCGGATGCCCCGGGGCCGGTCGGCCCCGGGGCATCAGGTTCGCGCGTCGCTCAGCGGTGGGCCGGAGCGGCGAGCTCGGCCGGCTGCGGCGGGGCGACGGGCGGAGCTGCCGGAGCCGGCACGGCGACGCCGTCGTGCGTCTCGCCCGGCGCCGCCCGGTGGTACGACATGCGGTCGATCCACGCGAGCGCGAGCGCCGACAGGATGAACACGCAGTGGATGATCACCTGCCACATGACGCCCTCGCCCGTGTAGTTGTGGGCGTCCTTCGGGCCGTTCAGCGCGCCGACCTCGATGAAGCTCTTCAGCAGGTGGATCGAGGAGATACCGATGATCGCCATCGCGAGCTTCACCTTGAGCACGTTCGCGTTGACGTGCGAGAGCCACTCGGGCTGATCGGGGTGGCCGTCGATGTTGATGCGCGAGACGAAGGTCTCGTAGCCGCCGATGATGACCATGATCAGCAGGTTCGCGATCATGACCACGTCGATGAGGCCGAGCACGATGAGCATGATCTTCGCCTCGGTCAGCTGGTGGGTCTGATCGATGAAGACGCCGTCGACGAGATGCCAGAGCTCTTTGAAGAAGACCCAGACGTAGATCGCCTGGGCGACGATGAGCCCGAGGTAGAGCGGCGCCTGCAACCAGCGGCTCGTGAAGATCATCATGCCGATGGCCCTGGGCCACGACGAACGACGGTACTGGACGGGCGGGGCGGGCGGCTGGGCGCTCATTCGTCTCCTCGCGGGTTCGGGGGTTCGAGTCTACGGTGCGTGCTCCGCTAGACTCCATGCAGCGAAGGGGAGTATCCCGGGGGCGCAGGCCCCGAGCCACGATCGTCAGTACGAGCGCCGAAGGCGTCGCTCCGGGCGTGGCGCCGCGCGGAGCGCGGAGGGAGAGACTTTCGGGTTCCGTCGTACCCCCAATCCCCGAAAGGCCGCCGTGCTCCAGCTCCCCGTCTGGTTCGAAATCGGATCCCTCGTGGTCCTCACCCTCATCCTCGTCGCAGATCTGCTGCTCGTGCTGAAGCGCCCGCACGTTCCCTCGATGCGGGAGTCGACCCTGTGGGTCGTCTTCTACGTCGTGCTCGCGCTCGTGTTCGCCGGGCTCATGTACCTCTTCGCCGGCGGCGAGTACGCCGGCCAGTTCCTCGCCGGCTGGCTCACCGAGTACAGCCTCTCGATCGACAACCTCTTCGTCTTCGTCATCATCATGGCGAGGTTCGCCGTGCCGCGGAAGCTGCAGCAGGAGGTGCTGATGGTGGGCATCATCATCGCGCTCGTGCTGCGCGGCGTGTTCATCCTGCTCGGCGCCTCGCTCATCGAGAACTTCAGCTGGATCTTCTACATCTTCGGAGCCTGGCTCGTCTGGACGGCGATCCAGCAGGTGCGCGGCCACGACGACGAGGAGCAGAAGGACTCGCTCGTCGTGCGACTGCTGCGCAAGCGCGTCCGCCTGACCGACGAGTACGACGGGGTGAAGCTGCGCACCACCATCGACGGGCGCCGCTTCTTCACGCCCATGCTCATCGTCTTCGTGGCGATCGGCACGACCGACCTGCTCTTCGCGCTCGACTCGATCCCCGCGATCTTCGGCATCACGCAGAGCCCCTTCATCGTGTTCACCGCCAACGTGTTCGCCCTCATGGGCCTGCGCCAGCTCTACTTCATGCTCGGCGGCCTCCTCGAGCGCCTCGAGTACCTGAAGTACGGCATCGCGTTCATCCTCGCCTTCATCGGCGTGAAGCTCGTGCTGCACGCGATGCACGTGAACGAGCTCCCCTTCCTCAACGGCGGCGAGCCGATCGAGTGGGCGCCCGAGATCTCGACCTGGATGTCGCTCGGCGTGATCGTCGCCGCGATGGCGGTCGCCACGATCGCGAGCCTCGTGAAGGCTCGCGTCGACGCCGCCCGGCGTGGCCACACGCTCATGGAAGAGGTCCCGCACTTCACCGAGGACTGAGCGCAGCGGGTTCCGGCGAGGCATCCGGGTCGCGATTCACAGCGATGCGGATGCCTCGCCGCCGTGTTGGTAGCGTGGTGTCGCGTGCCGGGCGTTCGCCGGCACGCGCCGAGCGGAGGTGGACGTGGCGATCGACGAAGAGGGCCGCACCGCGCTGCCCCACGGCTCGGCGATCGTCGCGCACAGCGCGTCGAGCGACGTCGGCCGGGTCAGGCAGGTGAACGAGGACTCGTTCCTCGCCGAGGCGCCGGTCTACCTCGTGGCCGACGGAATGGGCGGGCACGCCAGGGGCGATGCCGCCAGCCGGGCGGTGCTCGAGACCTTCCGGCGGCACATCGAGTTCGGCCGCCCGTCGACCCCCGAGCAGGTGCTCGACGCCATCCACACCGCGAACGAGGCCGTGCGCGAGCTGAGCGACGAGGGCGAGGAGGGCACCGCGGTCGCCGGCACGACCCTCGCGGGCGTCGCGCTCGTCGACGCGGGCGCGAGCGACGGCCTGCGCTGGATGGTCTTCAACATCGGGGACTCGCGCGTCTACACGTGGGACGGCCGGCGGCTCAAGCAGCTCAGCGTCGACCACTCCGCCGTGCAGGAGCTCGTCGACGCGGGCGTGATCCGGGCGGCCGACGCCGAGCGCCACCCCGAGCGCAACGTCATCACGCGGGCGCTCGGCGCCGACGACGTCGTCGAGCCCGACATCTGGCTGCTGCCCGCAGCCGAGCGGCAGGTGTTCCTGATCTGCTCCGACGGGCTCACGAAGGAGCTCGACGACCACGCCATCGCCGACGTGCTCGCGGCCGGCGGCGGGCACGCCCAGGGCCTGGCCGGCGAGCTCGTCGACGAGGCGCTCGCCCGCGGCGGGCGCGACAACGTCACGGTCGTGGTGGTCGAGGCCGAGAGCGGCAGCGCCGCCCCCGACGACGAGACCACCCGCGATCGCGACGGCCGGCTCTCCGACGACCCCGAATCCACCCTTCCGCGCCCAGGAGGCTCCGCTTGATGCGATACACGCTCGATCCGACCGCAGCGACGCTCGCGGCGGTGCGCGGCGGTGCGACGCTGCTCATGCCGCGGACGGCATGGGAGCAGCACGAGGAGCTCTGGCCCGCCCTCGGCAGCGCCGACCCGGTCCCCGCCGTGCTCGGGGTGCTCACCCGCCACGGCATCTCGGGGCTCGCCGAGTTCGCCCTCGTGTCCGTGACGCCGGCGGGCGCTCGCGTCGTCGTGCGCGGCGGCTACCGCGTGCGCGTCGGCGACGAGCTGGTGACCGCGTCGGGGGCGTCGACGTGGCACGAGCGACTGATCGAGGGCGCGCACGCGGTCGAGCTGCTCGCCTCCGGCGCCGAAGCCGCCGGTGCCGCCCTGCCGATCGTCGAGGGGGCGGTGCCAGCGGTCGCGGTGAGCGGCGCCGAGGTGTCGGATGCCTCGGCGGCCGCTGCCGCCGTTGCGACGGAGCCCGAGCCTGCGCCCGAGCCCGTGGTC
>JBDIAF010000171.1:0-4511 GCA_039812245.1 Agromyces sp.
CGGCGGTCGGGCGGCGCGGGGCGGTCCGGCGGCGCGGCGCGGCCGGGCGGCTGCGCTTCGGCGGCGCGGTCGAGGCATCCGGAGATGCGGAACGGCCCGGCCTCACGAGGAGGCCGGGCCGTTCTGAACCGGGCGACTTACGCGGCGGGCGCGTTGACGTCGGCGGGGAGCGCCTTCTTGGCGGTCTCGACGAGGGCCGCGAAGGCGGCGGGCTCGTTGACGGCCAGCTCGGCGAGGATGCGACGGTCGACCTCGACGCCGGCCAGGCCGAGGCCCTGGATCAGGCGGTTGTAGGTGAGGCCGTTCTGACGCGAGGCCGCGTTGATCCGCTGGATCCACAGGCGACGGAAGTCGCCCTTCTTCTTGCGGCGGTCGTTGTACGAGTAGACGAGGGAGTGGGTGACCTGCTCCTTCGCCTTGCGGTAGAGACGCGACCGCTGACCGCGGTAGCCCTCGGCGCGCTCGAGGATGACCCGACGCTTCTTGTGGGCGTTGACGGCCCTCTTGACTCTTGCCATGACTCTTGTTTCCTAACGGGTCTCTGGGCTCAGCGGCCGAGAAGCTTCTTGATGACCTTGGTGTCGGGCGCCGAGGCGACCTTGTCCTGGTTCAGACGGCGGGTGCGCACCGAGGACTTGCCCTCGAGGTTGTGGCGCATACCGGCCTGCTGCTTCTTGACCTTGCCGCTGCCGGTGATCTTGAAGCGCTTCTTGGACCCGGAGTGGGTCTTCTGCTTCGGCATCTCGTGTCTCTCCTTGGATCTGCCGCCACCGCGGTGGCGGACGGGGGTGTTAGGCGTCGCCCTCGCCGGGCTCCGCCGTCTGCGCCTCGGGCTCGCCGGCCTCGGCCGGACGCGCCTTCGATGCAGCACGCTGTGCGTTCGCCTCGGCCTTGGCCTCGGACTTGTTCTTGAGCGGAGCGATGACCATCACCATGTTGCGGCCGTCGATCGTGGGGTTGTGCTCGACCGTGCCGAACTCCGCCACGTCCTCCGCGAAGCGCTGCAGCAGGCGAACGCCCATCTCGGGACGCGACTGCTCGCGACCGCGGAAGAGGATCATCGCCTTGACCTTGTCGCCGGCCTTCAGGAAGCCGACGGCGCGCTTCATCTTGGTCTCGTAGTCGTGCTTGTCGATCTTCAGGCGGAACCGCACCTCTTTGAGGATGGTGTTCGCCTGGTTGCGCCGGGCCTCCTTGGCCTTCTGCGCAGCCTCGTACTTGTACTTGCCGTAGTCCATGATCTTGACGACCGGCGGGCGGGAGTTCGGTGCGACCTCGACGAGGTCGAGGTCCGCCTCCTGCGCGAGCCGCAGGGCCACCTCGATCTTCACGACGCCGACCTGCTCTCCGCCAGGCCCCACGAGACGGACCTCGGGGACGCGGATACGGTCATTGGTACGCGGATCGCTGATGCGTGTCTCCTCTGCTCAAGGCATTCTTCTGAAGCCGATCGGGAGACGGATGCCGCCCGACGACGAGAGCGACGATCCACGCACGACTCCCCCGGAAGCCTGTTCCGAAGGGCTCGTGCGGCACCCTGTCTACCCGGCCTCTCGCGAGACCGGGCGGAGTGCAACGACCCGGTAACCTTGAGCGGTAAGCGCGGGTGGGAGGATCTCCACTTTCGTACCGGGGATGAAGCCCCGGAGCCCGCAGAAGTTTAGCAGAGGAATCGCGTGACCGACAATTCAGCCGAGCAGCAGTACGCCGACGCCGTCGCGGCGGAGGCCGCCGGCGCCACCCGTGACATCGCCGAGGTGCCCGCCGTCGAGGTCATCACGACGACCGCGGTGCACCTCATGAGCGCTGCCGCCGTGAAGGTCGGGCTCGCCGACGACCCCGAGCACCAGCTCGACCTCGACGAGGCGCGAAAGCTCATCAACGCCCTCGCCGGCCTGATCACCGCCGGCGCCCCCGAGATCAGCGACATGCACGCGCGTTCGCTTCGCGACGGCCTGCGTTCGCTGCAGCTCGCCTTCCGCGAGGCCTCCCCCATCCCTGACACGATCGGGCAGGGACCCGGCGAGAAGTGGACCGGCCCGGTCAGCTGACCGCACGGGCAGCTGGCCGCACGGGCGGTTGGCCGGCGCGTCAGCGCTGGCAGTTCGGGCACCAGAACACGACGCGCTCCTGCGGGTCGGTGACCGCGTCGACGCGGCCCCGGCCGAGCTCGCCGCGCTCGACGAGCGTGCCGCACCGTCGACAGGGCTGACCGGCGCGACCGTACACCCAGAGCCGCTGCCCGCGACGGTCGACGCCGGTCGTCACGCGCGCGGGGCGGTCGCGGTTCGCGAAGATCAGCCGACGCGCGAGATCGACCATCCGACGGAGATCGCCCGCCTCGGCGACCGGGCGCTGCGGCCGGATGCCCCGCAGGAAGCACAGCTCGTTGACGTACACGTTGCCGAGCCCGGCCATCGTGCGCTGGTCGAGCAGCGCGACCGCGATCGGGCGCCCGGGATCGCTCGCGAGCCGACGCTCCGCCTCGGCCGCGGCAGCCGCGTCCCAGTCGCCGCCGAGCAGGTCGGGCCCGAGCCGGGCCAGGGCGCTCGCCTCGTCGGCGCGCGCCAGCAGCTCGACCTCGCCGAGCTCGAAGCCAACCGCGACGGCCTCGTCGTTCGCCAGCACGAGTCTCGCGAGGTGCGCCGGCCGCCCCCAGGGCTCGCCGGGGGCGTAGACGCGCCACTCCCCCTCCATCTTGAGGTGGGTGCGGATGCTCCACGCGGGCGTGCGCACGAGCAGGTGCTTGCCACGACTGAGGACCTCATCGACGCGTTCGCCCACGAGGCTGGCCGTCGCGTATCGCGGCACGCGGAAGTCGGTGCGCGTGAGCACGCGCCCCGCCAGCGCCGCCCTCAGGCGCACCGCGGCCTGGTAGACGGAGTCACCTTCGGGCATCGAGTCGCAGCCCCTTCGGGGTCTCGCCGAACCCGGCCTCGCGCAGCGCCCGCCCGAACGGCGTGCCGAGGGCGAACGCCCCGTTCACCGTCTCGACCGCGAGGCGCCGCACCCGGCCCGCGGTGACGAGCGCGGCGAGGGCCTGCGCAGCCGAAGCGAGTGCCTGCTCGTCGTCGAGGTAGACCAGCACGGTCTTGCCGCCGCGCTCGACGTAGGCGGTGAGCTCGCCATCGGCCAGCAGCACGATGGCGCCGGCCTTGCGCGCGGCGCGGTGCGAGCTCTCGCCCGGCGGCTCGGGCCAGGGCAGTGCGGCGCCGTACGCGTTCGCGGGGTCCGTCGCGGCGAGGGCGAGGTGGCGCGAGGCATCCGCACGGCCCGGCGCTCGCAGCCCGGCCGTCGTCGCCACGGATGACCCGGCCCCCGAGCCGGCCTCGGGCACCTCTCTCGACTCGTCGTCGGCGAAGCCGCGCAGCCGGTCGACCGCGCCGGGCGCGGCGAACTGCGCCGCGCCGAGCCGTTCGACGAAGTAGCCGCGGCGCGCGCGGCCCGAATCCTCGAAACCGCGCAGCGTCTTGTAGGCGAGCGCGAAGCCGCCGAGCACGCCCTCGGCGACGACGCTGCCGCGCGTCACCACGCCGTAGCGATCGAGCAGGGTCTCGCCGAGGGCGTGCGCGCGCCGGGTCGCGTCGGAGTCAGCCACCGGCAGCACCGACCAGCGCCCGGCGACGGAGGGCGGACCGGACCGGCTCGGCATGGCCTGCCTCGGCAGCCCGCGACCGCGCAGCATGCGGGCGCGCGGCACGGGCCGGCTCGCCTTGTGCGCGCTGCGGCCGGCGCCGGCGAGGGCGCGGACCGGCGCGAAGGTGTCGCCGGTCACGAGTCCCGCCCACACCAGGCCCCAGAGCGCGTCGACCATGGCCCCGTCGTCGACGGGCGCCTCGAGCGACCCGCCCGCTCCGACCGCGTCGGCGAGCTGACGGAAGAAGAAGGCCCCGCCCGAGCCGAGCGAGACGAGCAGCTCGCGCTGCAGGGCGCTGAGCTCGACGTCGACCGGCGCCGACAGCGTCGACGCAGCGGTGTCGGCGAGATGCAGCGTGATCCAGCCGTCGTCGCCGGCGAGCGAGCCCGATCCGGCCCACAGCACCTCGCCCGCCGCCATGAGCTCGTCGAGCATGGCCGGCGAGTAGTCGGGGACGCGGGCGGGCAGCACGAGCGACTCCCACGCCGAGGCGGGGATGCGCGCCCCCTCGAGCTGCTCGATCGCGGCCAGGACGCCGTCGATGCCGTGGAGGGCGCCGAGCTGCTGCCAGGCGGGCAGGAAGCGGGCCAGTGCGCGCTGGGGTACGGGCTCGATCTCGTGGCGCAACGCGGCGAGCGAACGGCGACGCAGGCGGCGCAGCACCTCGGCGTCGCACCACTCGGTGCCGGTGCCGTGCGGGCGGAACTCGCCCTCGACCACGCGCCGCTCGTCGGCGAGCCTGCGCAGCGCTGCGCGGGCCACCGCGATGCCGATGCCGAAGCGCTCGGCCACCGCCTCGACCGCGAACGGACCGTGCGTGCGCGCGAAGCGGGCGACGAGGTCGCCGAGCGGGTCGGCCACGCCCTCGCCGAAC
>JBDIAF010000172.1:0-4510 GCA_039812245.1 Agromyces sp.
ATTCGCCGGCGGGCCGTCAGGGGGTCCGCAGGCGTTCGAGCAGGGCGACGAGGGCGTCGAGCTGCTCGCTCGTGACCTCGCCCGCCGTGCTCGCGGCCGCATCGGCGTCGCCCGCCTCGGCGCGCAGGGCCGCCCGATGGTAGAGGCCGTCGCCGACGAGGGTGACGGCGAGGGCGAGCGTGGGGTCGCCGACGTGTCGCTGCAGCGTGTCGAGCCAGCGGGCCTCTGCCTCGTCGAGCGCTCGGCCGGCGTCGCGGTCGCCGCCCTGTGCGAGCCTGAGGGTCGCGACGAAGGCGTGGTCCAGCGGGGTCTGGATGTCGAGCGAGGAGCGCAGGAAGTAGGAGATCGCCCCGCTCGGCGCCTCGTCGATGCGCGCGAGGTCTTCGTCGACGAGCCGCAGTAGGCGCTCCAGCAGGCCGGCGACGAGGGCCTGCTTCGAGCCGAAGTGGTAGAGCAGTCCGCCCTTCGAGACGCCCGCGGCGCGGGCCGTCGCGTCGATCGTCGCCGATCGCTCGCCGTCGGCGATGATCAACCGCTCGAAGGCGTCGAGCACCGCCTCTCGGGCGGCGGGTGGTCGGCTCATGCGTCCATTGTGGCGGCACCGCGCGCGGGTGGGCGGGATGCCTCGCACGGCAGGTGCTGGGTCATGTCTGTTACTATACCAGCCGGACGGTATAGAAACCGTCGAACCGGAGAACGAACATGACTGAGAACCTCGAGACCACGACCCGCACCATCCCCGCCGACGCGCCCGCGCGCCCCGGCGGACGGGCGCCGCGCCGTGCCTGGTTCGCCCTGGCCGTACTCATGCTGCCGACGCTGCTCGTCTCGGTCGACAACACCGTCCTGAGCTTCGCGCTGCCCGAGATCTCGCGAGACCTCGAGCCGACCGCAGCCGAGCAGCTGTGGATCATCGACGCCTACCCGCTCGTGCTCGCTGCCCTCCTCGTCGCGATGGGCAGCGCGGGCGACCGCTGGGGCCGTCGTCGCATGCTCGTCATCGGCTCGATCGGCTTCGCCGCGGTCTCGGTCGCCGCCGCGTTCGCCCCGACCGCCGCGGCGCTCATCGCCGCCCGCGCGGCGCTCGGCTTCTTCGGCGCCATGCTCATGCCCTCGACCCTGTCGCTGCTGCGCTCGGTGTTCACCGATCGCGAGCAGCGGCGCCTCGCGATCGCCGTCTGGGCCTCGGGCTTCGCGGCCGGCAGCGCCCTCGGCCCGCTCGTCGGCGGCGTGCTGCTCGAGCACTTCGCCTGGGGCTCGGTCTTCCTGCTCGCCGTGCCGGTGCTCGTGCCGCTGCTCGTCTTCGTGCCGCTGCTCGTGGCCGAGAGTCGCGATCCGGCGCCGGGCCGCATCGACGTGTGGAGCATCCTGCTCTCCCTCGCGACGATGGCGCCGATCGTGTTCGGCATCAAGAAGCTCGCGACCGAGGGGGTCGACCCGGTCGGCATCGTCGCGATCGCCGTCGGCGTCGTCGCCGGGCTGCTGTTCGTGCGCCGCCAGCTCGCGAGCGAGTCGCCGATGCTCGACGTGCGCCTGTTCACGACCGGGCCGTTCGGCGGCGCGGTGCTCGTCAACCTGCTGAGCGTCATCTCGCTCGTCGGCTTCCTCTACTTCGTGTCGCAGCACCTGCAGATCATCGCGGGCCTCTCGCCCGTCGAGGCCGGCCTTGCACTGCTTCCCGGGCTCATCGCGATGATCATCGCCGGACTCGTCGTCGTGCCGATCTCGCGGCGGGTCCACCCGCGACTGCTCGTGCCCGCCGCGCTCGCGCTGTCGGCCGGCGGTTACCTCGTCGTCGCCTTCGGCGCCTCGGACGGCTCGACGGCCGCTGTTATCGTCGCCTTCACCATGCTCGGCGTCGGCATCGGCATGGCCGAGACGGTCTCGAACGAGCTCATCCTGTCCAGCGCGCCCCCGGCCAAGGCGGGCGCCGCCTCGGCCGTCTCCGAGACCGCGTACGAGCTCGGGGCGGTGCTCGGCACGGCCGCGCTCGGCAGCATCATCGCGGCGCACTACGCGAGCGCGATCCAGGTGCCGGCAGCGCTCAGCCCGACCCAGGCCGAGGCCGCCCGCGAGACCCTCGCGGGGGCGGCGGTGGTCGCCGAGGGGCTGCCGACCGCGCTCGGCGAGCAGCTCATGCAGGCCGCGGCCGTCGCCTTCGACAGCGGGGTGTTCGTCACCTCGCTCATCGGCTTCGGCCTCATGCTCGCCGCCGCCGCCATCGCGGCGCTGACGCTGCGGAACCCCGCGTCGCATCAGGGGTGAGCACGGCCGCGCCAGAGCGGGCGCCCGGGCTCACTCGGCCCCGAGCACGGGCGGTCGCAAGCTGGGGCGCCGCGACCGCCCGTGCCGCTCACAGCACCGGGTCGTCCGGTGCGGAGTGCTCGTCGCGCCTGACCCGGTCGCCCGTGGCCGGGTCGACGGTCGTGCGCGAGGTCGCGATCGAACGGCGCCGCCTGGCGAGCAGCACGATGCCGATGACGACGACCACGGCGCCCGCGGCCATGAGGATGTAGCCGACGAGCTGCAGGTCGATCCAGTCGACCGTGATGTTGAGCGCGTACGTGAGGATCGCGCCGATGACGATGAGCACGATGCCGAGTCCGATACTCATGGCGTCCTCCCTTCCCTCATCATGGAGCCGACGCTACCGGCCCGCGGCACTACGCTGGAGGGGCTGGTGCGAGAAGGAGAATCCATGGTACGTACGGTCAAGCTCGCGGTGATCCCGGGCGACGGCATCGGCCCCGAGGTCGTCGCGGAGGCGCTCAAGGCGCTGGAGGCGGCCACCGCCGGGGGCGAGCTCGTGTTCGAGCAGACGCCCTTCTCGCTCGGCGCCGCCCGCTATCTCGAGACGGGCGACGTGCTGACCGACGCCGACCTCGACGCCATCAAGTCGCACGATGCGATCCTCCTCGGCGCCGTCGGGGGAGTGCCGGGCGACCCGCGCCTGGCCGGCGCGAACATCGAGCGCGGCCTGCTGCTGAAGCTCCGCTTCGAGCTCGACCACTACGTGAACCTGCGGCCGAGCGTGCTCTACGAGGGCGTCACGAGCCCGCTCGCAGACCCCGGCGAGGTCGACTTCGTCGTCGTCCGCGAGGGCACCGAGGGCCCCTACGTCGGCAACGGCGGCGCGATCCGCACGGGCACCCCGCACGAGGTGGCCAACGAGGTCTCGGTCAACACGGCATACGGCGTCGAGCGCGTGGTGCGCTACGCCTTCGCCGAGGCATCCCGTCGTCGCAAGAAGCTGACGCTCGTGCACAAGACCAACGTGCTCGTCTTCGCCGGTTCGCTGTGGAAGCGCACGGTCGACGCCGTCGCTTCCGAGTTCCCCGACGTGGCCGTCGACTACCTGCACGTCGACGCCGCGACGATCTTCCTCGTGACGAACCCTGCTAGATTCGATGTCATCGTCACGGACAACCTCTTCGGCGACATTCTCACCGACCTCGCCGGCGCGATCAGCGGCGGCATCGGACTCGCAGCCTCGGGCAACATCAACCCCGACGGCACGTTCCCGAGCATGTTCGAGCCGGTCCACGGTTCCGCGCCCGACATCGCCGGGAAGGGCCTCGCCGACCCGACCGCCGCCATCGGCTCGGTCGCGCTGCTGCTCCGCCACCTCGGCGAGCCGGCAGCCGCGTCGCGAATCGAGCGCGCCGTCGCCGCCGACGTCGCAGAGCGCGGCGCCGTCGCACGGTCGACCTCCGAGATCGGCGACCGCATCGCCGCACGCATCTCGGCCCTCGAACCGGTGACCGCCTAGCGGCCGACGAGGGCCGCACTCCGAACCCAGCATCTTCAGAAAGGGATGGCGTCATGACCATCGACCTCCCCCTCCAGGCGCCCACCGCCGCCGGCCTCATCTGGCAGACGGTGCGCAACCCCGACGCGAAGCCCGACGCCGAGCGCGACGCGGTGCTCGCCGACCCGGGCTTCGGCCAGCACTTCACCGATCACATGGTCGACATCTGCTGGAGCGAGAAGGGCGGCTGGCACCGTCCGCGCGTCACGCCCTACGGCCCGATCCAGCTCGATCCGGCCGCCGCGGTGCTGCACTACGCGCAGGAGATCTTCGAGGGGCTGAAGGCCTACCGTCACGCCGACGGCTCGATCTGGACGTTCCGCCCCCAGGCGAACGCCGCGCGGCTGCAGCGCTCGGCGAAGCGGCTCGCCCTGCCCGAGCTGCCCGAGGAGATCTTCCTCGACTCGCTGCGCCAGCTCGTCGCGGTCGACGGGGCGTGGGTGCCGAGCGCTCCCGAGACGAGCCTGTACCTGCGCCCGTTCATGTTCGCGAAGGAGGCGTTCCTGGGCGTCCGCCCCGCGAAGAAGGTGGCCTACTACCTCATCGCGAGCCCGGCGGGCGCCTACTTCCCGGGCGGCGTGCAGCCCGTGAACATCTGGCTCTCGACCACCTACGCCCGCGCGGGCAAGGGCGGCACGGGCGCGGCCAAGACGGGCGGCAACTACGCCTCGAGCCTGCTGCCGCAGGCCGAGGCGTACGAGA
>JBDIAF010000173.1:0-4504 GCA_039812245.1 Agromyces sp.
GGTCGCCCCGGTCGCCACGCCGTCGTCGACGACCACCGCCGTGCGGCCGTCGAGCCGCTGCGGCGGGCGACCGTCGCGGAAGCGTCGCACGCGCTCGCGGGCGAGCTCGAGCTCGCGGGCGAGCACGGCTGAGCGATCGCGTTCGTCGACGCCGGCGGCCCGCAGGACGTCGTCGTTCCACACGACCGCCTCGTCGGCGCCCGAGGCGGCCTCGGCGAGCGCGCCCATCGCGATCTCGGGATGCGTGGGAAGGCCGATCTTGCGCACGACCAGCACCTCGAGCGGGGCGCGGAGCGCCTCGGCGACCACGGCCGCGACCGGCACGCCCCCTCTGGCGAGGCCGAAGACGACGCAGCGCGACCAGCCCTCGGCGGCTGCGCGGCGCGCGACCTCGCTGCCGAGCAGCCGCCCGGCATGCCGTCGATCGCGCAGACGCTCCATGTCGAAACCGAATCATCCCCATTGACAGGATCCCATACACTGTTGAGGATCTTTCCCCTCCAATGGGGGACCCGAACGATGCGGAGCGACGATGCCGTCGCCGCTCCCGACCTTGGAGTGCACGTGGGACGACACAGCACCCCGGCACCCGAGCCGGGGTTCACACCGCGCCGTGAGGCGCGGCGTGCCGAGCGCAGCAGTGCTCGCACCGGTGCTCGCAGCAGAGCTTCCCGCCGCTCCCGTCGCGGGCTGCTCGTCTCGGTCATCGCGGGCGTCGCCGTCGTCGGGGTCGTCGGCTCGGTCGCCTTCCTGTGGGTCGGCGGCATGTTCGACCCCAAGACCGCGGCGGCCTCCGACGGCGACTGCAGCGCCGACGAGCGCATCACGATCGTGGCCGATCCGTCGATCTCGCGCGCCGTCGAGGACGTCGCCGAGCTCGCCGCCGATGCGGCCGCCGCCGAGGGCGGATGCCTGAGCGCCGAGATCGTGCCGCAGAGCTCGGCCGACAGCGCCTCGGCCATCGCCTCGGGCGAGTTCGAGGGCGACGCGTGGATCCCCGGGTCGAGCGTCTGGGTCGACCGCATCGCCTCGCTCGCCGCCTCGATGGGCCGCACCGCGCCGACGCTCGACAGCAGCGGTTCGGTCGCCGTGTCACCGGTCGTGCTCGCGGCGCCGTCGGCCCACGCCGAGCAGATCGAGTCCGAGCCGATCACGTGGGCGCGCGTGCGCGATCGCGCCCTCACCACCATGCTGCCCGACCCCGAGGCGTCCGCCGCGAGCCTTGCGGGCCTCTACGCCGTGCGCAGCGTCTCGTCGGCGGAGGACCCGCACCAGTTCGCCGCGGCGATGATGAGCCTCGGCAAGCAGATCCCCGCCTCGACCGAAGCGGCCATCGCCTCGTCGCTCGCGGCGAAGTCGCCGAGCGTCGTGATCATGAGCGAGGCCGAGGTCGCCGCGCACAACCGCACGAAGCCGGCAGAGCTGCTCGTCGCCGAGTACCCCTCCGACGGCACGGTCGTGCTCGACTACCCGTTCGTCCGCGTCGCCGCGGCGCCCGAGGGCGGCGGGTCGGCCGACGCCATCGAGACCGGGTCGGCCGGACGCAACCGCACCGTCGCGTCGTTCGAGAAGACCCTGCGCGCCCAGGCGCAGCCGCTGCTCAACGCGGGTCTGCGCCGCCCCGACGGTTCGGGCAAGATCACGACCTCGGGCGTGAGCGCCGAGCTGCCCTACTCCGACACGGCGCTCGCGACCGCCCTGAAGGCGAAGGAGATCGGTTCGGCCCAGGTGGAGATCCTGCGCGTCTGGGGCATCATGACGCTGCGTTCGCGCATGCTGGCCGTGATCGACGTGTCGGGCTCGATGGGCGACCCCACCGAGTCGGGGCTGCGCCGCATCGACGTGTTCCAGCAGGCAGCGGGCGGTGCGCTCGGGCAGTTCTCGGGCGAGGTCGAGCTCGGGGTGTGGGTGTTCTCCACCGCGCGTTCGGGCGAGCAGGACTGGGAGGAGCTCGCGCCGATCGCGCCGCTCGCCGATGGCGGGCACACCGAGCAGGTCATGCAGGTCGTCGCCTCGCTGCCGTCGCGGCTCGGTGGCGCGACCGGCCTCTACGACACCACCCTCGCGGCCGTGCAACGCGTGCGCGAGAGCTACGACCCCGAGAAGGTCAACTCGGTGCTGCTCATCACGGACGGGCGCAACGAGGACGACAACGGCATCGACCTCGACACGCTGCTCGCGCAGCTGCAGGCGCAGAACGATCCGGCGAAGCCGGTTCCGGTGATCATGGTCGGCTTCGGCCCCGACACCGATCTCGAGGCGATGCAGCGCATCGCGGCGGCGACGGGCGGCGCCGCGTACTCGGCCAGCCGGCCCGAAGACCTCGGCATCGTGCTCGTCGACGCGCTCTACCAGCGCGGCTGCCGCCCGAACTGCGGCTGAGTCGCCCGCACCGCGGCCGCCTCGCAGCCACGCGAGAAGGCCCCGCCACCCATCGGATGGCGGGGCCTTCTGCTGCGGCCGCGGTCGGGCGCCTCAGTGCCCGATCGGCGCGCCCTCGCCCATGTCGGCCGGCTTGCGCACGAAGAACGTGCCGACGACCGCACCGACCGAGATGACGGCGCCGACGAGGAAGGCGGCGCGGATGCCGCCGGCCTCTGCGGCCTCGGCGCCGACCCCTGCTGCCGCGTTGCTCGCCGTCAGCGCCGTCATCACGGTGATGAACAGCGCCGTGCCCGCGGCGCCGGCCACCTGCTGGACGGTGCCCAGGATGGCCGAGCCGTGCGAGTAGAAGCGCGGCTCGACCGAGCCCATCGCCGAGGTGAACAACGGCGTGAACATGAAGGCGAGCGCGGCCGACAGGACGACGTGCGCGACGACCATGAGCGGCCACGGCGTGTGCTCGGTCACCATGGTGAGCGACCACAGCACCCCGCTCACGACGATGCTGCCGGGCACGAGCAGCGGCGTGGGGCCGAAGCGGTCGTACAGGCGGCCGACGGTGGGGCCGAGCAGGCCCATGATCAGGCCGCCGGGGAGCAGCATGAGGCCCGTCAGCAGCGGCTCGAGGTGCAGCACCTCCTGCAGGTAGATCGGCAGCAGGATGATCGTGCCGAACAGCGCGGCCATCATCACGACCATGAGCACGATCGACACCGAGAAGTTGCGCGAACGGAAGGTGCGCAGGTCGAGCAGCGGCCGGTCTTCGCGCTGCAGCACGAACTGACGCCAGATGAACGCGGCCAGGGCGACCGCGCCCACGCCGAACGACACCCACATGGGCACCGTGTTCGCCGGGTTCTCGCCCGTCACGACCCCGCCGACGATGCTCAGGCCGTAGACGATGCCGCCGAAGCCGAACGCCGAGAGCACGACCGAGAACAGGTCGATCCGGATGGAGCGGGTCTCGCCGATGTTCTCCACCTTGCGGATGCCGATGACGAGCATGACGATCGCGATCGGCAGCACGAACCAGAACATGTAGCGCCACGAGAGGAACGTCAGCACCACGCCGGCGACCGTCGGGCCGACCGCGGGGGCGACCGACATGACGATCGAGACGCGACCCATGAACCGGCCGCGATCGGCGGGAGCGACGACCGTCATGAGGGTGGTCATGAGCAGCGGCATCATGATGGCCGTTCCGGTCGCCTGCACGATGCGGCCGCCGAGCAGCACCTCGAAGCCGGGCGCCGTGGCCGCGATCAGGGTGCCGAGCGAGAACAGCGACATGGCCGTGATGAAGACGGGCCGGGTCGGGAAGCGCTGCAGCAGGAATCCGGTGATCGGGATCACGACCGCCATGGTGAGCATGAACGCGGTGGTGAGCCACTGGGCGGCGGCGAGGTCGATGCCGAGGTCGGTCACGAGGTGCGGGATCGCGACGCCCATGATCGTCTCGTTGAGGAAGACGACGAAGGTGGCGCCCAGCAGCAGCCAGATCACCTTCGTGTCGCTGGCGCCGTGCTCGGGCTGGAGGGCGCGCGCGGCCGCGTCCTCGGCGGCGGCTGCGGGAGAGTCGGCGAGCGCGGCGTCGGCGGCGGAGGCCGTCGTGGCGGGGTCGGCGAGGGTGGACGGGGCCTGGTCGAGGTCGGATACGGCGCGTTCAGTCAAGGATGATCCCGTCGAGCGTGTCGGCGCAGAGCTAGCGCCTGAGAATGGTGCGTCGGTGGAGGGTGCAACCCGCGCGGGTTCAGGCGCTATTCCCGGATCGAGAGATCGATAGGAATGAATACAGCACGCTCGGCGTGCCGAACTGCACGCCGGGGCGTGCGAACGCGTGAGACGCGGGACTTACGGGGCGGGCGCGGGCCCGTCGGTGGGCGTCGGCTCGGGGAGCCAGCCCTTCAGGAGCTGCTCCTCGGGAGCGAGCTCGGCTTCGATGCGGCGGTCGCGCTCGACATCGTCAGGGGTCGGAGTTGCATCGCTCATGGCAACAGACTAGCGCGGGCCGCCGACACGGCGTTCGGACGGTCGCCGAACACCGGCGCGGGCACCGCGCGGCGGGGCTCCGATCAGGCGCCGAGCCCCCGCACCGCCGCCACGGCACGCACGACCGCGGCGA
>JBDIAF010000174.1:0-4483 GCA_039812245.1 Agromyces sp.
AAGCAGATCGTCGCCTTCGGCGACCCGGTCACGCAGACGCCGACGACGTTCGAGACGGGCATCTTCGACCGCGAGCCCGCCTCGGCGGGCGGCGAGCACGGCGTCGACGCCGCGCACGCGGCCGCGGCGCTCGCCCGCCTCGGCGAGCTGCTGCCGACGATGACGCTCACGCGCAGCTATCGGGCGGGCGGCGAGGACCTCGCGGAGCTCGTCAACACGCGCTTCTACGGCGGCCGCATCGTCTCGCTGCCGTGGGCGGGCAGCTTCCTCGGCCACGGCAGCCTCGGGCTGCACTACGTGCCGGGCAACGGGCTTCCCGATCCGGTCACCGGCACCGTCGAGTCGATCGACTCCGAGGTCGCCAAGGTCGTCGAACTCGTGATGGAGCACGCCGTGAAGCGGCCGCGCGAGTCGCTCATGGTCATCACGGCGAGCGCCCGCCACGCGGCGCGGGTGCACCAGGCGGTGCTCGCGGCGTTCGCGAAGCGCTCCGACCTGTCCGACTTCATCCTGAAGGACCGCGCAGAGCCGTTCACCGTGCTCACCCTCGAGCAGGCCGTGGCGCAGAGCCGCGACCGGGTGATCTTCTCGATCGGCTACGGCCGGACGCCGCACGGCCGGCTGCTCTCGAACTTCGGGTCGCTCGGCGAGCCGGGCGGCGACCGGCTGCTCGCCGTCGGCATGACGCGGGCCCGCCGTTCGATGGACATCGTCTCGGCGTTCCGCCCCGAGCACATCGACGAGGAGCGGCAGGCCCACGGCGTGCTCGCCCTCGCGAACGTGCTCGTGCAGACCGAGGCGCGCCAGGCCGCACCGATCGACTCCGACCCGCACGACGCCATGCTCGCCGACCTCGGCGCCCGGCTCGAGCGACGCGGACTGCGCGTCAGCGTCGGGCACCGCGGCAGCCTCGCCCTCGCAGCGGCGGGCGGCGGCAAGGCCGTCGTCGTCGAGACCGACGCGGCGCTCAGCGGGCTGAGCCTGCGCGAGTCGCTGCGCCTGCGTCCCGAGGTGCTGCGGCGCCTGGGCTGGCACTACCTGCGCGTGCACAGCTTCGAGCTGTTCAGCAACCCGGACGCGGTCGCCGAGCGCGTGGCCACCCTGCTCGGCAAGCCCGGGCGCAGCGAGGGCTGATGCCGCCGTCGAACGGTGCGCCCGACCACGGGGCATCGGATGCCGCCGGCGTCGCGCGGGGGAGCGGCGATGTCGAACGGGCCGAGGGGGATGCCTCGCGCGCCGGGCAGAGACAGCGGGTCGAGCGCGTGCGCGGCCGGCGACGGGCGAAGCTCACTCCGGCGCCGGGCAGCGATCCCTCGCCCGAGGCGCCGGTGCGCCGCGACGCGCCGGCACCCGCGGCCACGACGCCCGACGACGAGCGCATCACGAGGGAGCGCCCGCCGCACTGGTGAGCGGCGCGGCGCACCGCGGGCTCAGCCGCTGTGGCGGCCCGATCCGCCCGAACCGGGGACGTCGCCACCCGCCTGCACGGCGAGCAGGTCTCGGATCTGCGCGAGGACGTCGAGCTCGGTCTCGGGCGCCTCGGGGTCGGGCTGGCCGGCCCGGCGCTTCGCCTCGGCGCGCTCCTTGAAGTGATTCATCGGCATGACGAACACGAAGTACACGACCGCGGCGACCGCGAGGAACGAGATGGCCGCGCCGATGATCGCGCCGAACTTGAACGTCGCGTCCCCGACGGTGACGTCGAGGGCGTTGTCCAGGCTGTCGGCCTTGAAGATGAGACCGAGCAGCGGGTTGATGAGGTTCTCGACGATCGAGTTCACGACGGCGGTGAAGGCGGCGCCGATGACGACCGCGACGGCGAGGTCGATGACGTTGCCGCGCATCACGAATTCCTTGAAGCCCTTGATCATGGCTCTCCCTCCGTGGAGTCGGGTCGGATGCCGCCACGATACCCCGGGCTCAGGAACCGGCCGCGGAGCCCCCGCCGCCCTTCGCCGAGCTCGACGACGACGAGGACGAGCTCGAGGAGGAGCTCGAGGACGAGCCCGACGATCCGCCCGCCGGCGTCGCGGGCTTCGAGCCCGATCCGGCCGAGGCATCCGACCCGCCCGACCCGCCCGACCCGCCCGACCGCGAGTCGGTGCGGTAGAAGCCCGAGCCGTTGAAGGTCACGCCGATCGTGTTGAAGAGCTTGCGCAGCTTGCCGCCGCACACCTCGCAGACCGTGAGCGCGTCGTCGCTGAAGGCCTGGTGGACGTCGAAGGCGTTGCCGCACTCGGTGCAGCGGTAGGAATAGGTGGGCATGGCTCTCCGGGTGGTGCTCTGCGCCGCGCTCAGAAGGCGACGATGCGGGTCGGCGTGACGACGCCGTTCACGGGCTGGTCGTGCACCTCGCGCGGGACGTGCTCGAGGAACTCGCCATCGAAGACGACGGCGTACACCGGAGGGCATTTTGCCATCGAGCCGAGGGTCTTGTCGAAATAGCCCCGGCCCCAGCCGAGCCGCATGCCGGTCGCGTCGATCGCGGCAGCGGGCACGATGATGAGGTCGACGTCGTTGATCGCCATCGGCCCGAGCAGCTCGCCGACCGCCTCGGGCGTGCCGTGCAGGCCGAGCTGCTCGGTGTCGCCGTCGCCGACGGTCCAGTCGAGCAGGCCGTCCTCGCGGGTCACCGGGAACAGGACCCGGAGGCCGCTGCGCTCGGCCCAGTTCACGAAGGGGCGGGTGTTCGGCTCGCTCGGCATCGACAGGTAGCAGCTGAGGGTCCGGGCGCCCGTGCTGCCGACGAGCTCCTGCAGCCGGGCCGTGATGCCCTCGGCCGCGCGCTCCCGCTCGAGCGAGGAGAGGTTCTGGCGGCGCTCGCGGAGTTCGGCGCGGAGGATGCGCTTCTGGATATCCGGGTCGTCGGGCATGGCATTCACCCTACCCGCCGGCGTCTGCTGAGGAGCCGGTCGGGGGCGGTGGGTAGGGTGGGGCGCATGAGCGAGCGCATCACGAAGGCGGTCATCCCTGCGGCGGGGCTGGGGACGAGGTTCCTGCCCGCGACGAAGGCGATGCCGAAGGAGATGTTGCCGGTGGTGGACAAGCCGGCGATCCAGTACGTCGTCGAAGAGGCCGTGGACGCCGGGCTGACGGATGTGCTGATGGTGACCGGGCGCAACAAGAACGCGCTGGAGAACCACTTCGATCGGGTCGCGGAGCTGGAGGCGACGCTCGAGGCGAAGGGCGACACGGCGAAGCTGGAGCGCGTGAACGAGTCGACCGAGCTGGCCGACATGCACTACGTGCGGCAGGGGGACCCGAAGGGGCTCGGGCACGCGGTGCTGCGGGCGCACATGCACGTGGGGGACGAGCCGTTCGCGGTGCTGCTGGGCGATGACATCATCGATGCCCGCGATGTGCTGCTGACGCGGATGCTGGCCGAGCAGGGGCGGCGGGATGCGTCGATCGTCGCGTTGCTGGAGGTCGAGCCCGAGCAGATCCACCTGTACGGTGCGGCCGCGGTGGAGGCGACCGAGGATCCCGATGTGGTGCGGATCACGGGCATGGTGGAGAAGCCGGCGAAGGAGGACGCGCCGTCGAACTACGCGGTGATCGGCCGGTACGTGCTGAAGCCCGAGGTGTTCGGCGTGCTGGAGCGCACCCCGCCGGGCAAGGGCGGCGAGATCCAGCTGACGGACGCGTTGATGACGATGGCGGAGGACGTCGAGGGCACGGGCGGCGTGTACGGGGTCGTGTTCCGGGGGCGCCGGTACGACACGGGCGACAAGCTCGACTACATCAAGGCCGTGATCCAGCTCGCGGCCGATCGTGACGATCTCGGTCCCGAGCTGCGCACCTGGCTCACCGGGTACGTCGCCGGCTTCGAGCACTGAACCGCACCGCCCGCACGGCACCCGCTGACGCTACGCTCGGTGCATGGCCTCCGCCGCCCTTCCCACGCTCCGCGACGGCGAGCTGACGCTCCGTCCGATCCGCGTGCGCGACGCCCGCGCGCTCGAGCGCGCGTTGATCGAGAACCGCGCCTGGCTGCGCCGCTGGGAGGCGACGTACCCTGGCGGCGGCGTCGCGATCGACGCGAAGGCCTCGATCCGCAACCTGCTCGCCCACGCCCGCACGGGCCACGGCCTGCCGTTCGTGCTCGAGTCGGACGGAGCGCTCGTCGGGCAGCTCAACGTCTCGTCGATCTCGTACGGCTCGCTCTCGTCCGCGACGATCGGCTACTGGGTCGCGCAGTCGGCGGCAGGGCGCGGGTTCACGCCGACGGCGGTGGCGCTCGCGACCGACTACTGCTTCGGGGCACTGCGGCTGCATCGCATGGAGATCTGCATCCGGCCCGAGAACGCGCCATCCCTGCGCGTCGTCGAGAAGCTGGGCTTCCGCTACGAGGGCCTGCGGCGGCGGTACATCCACATCGACGGCGACTGGCGCGACCACTTCGCCTTCGGCCTGGTCGCCGAGGAGGTGCCGGGCGGCGTGCTGCGGCGCTGGCGCGACGGCCAGGTGCCCGCCGACGTCGCGG
>JBDIAF010000175.1:0-4479 GCA_039812245.1 Agromyces sp.
GCGCGGCGCCCTGGCCGTCGTCGCCGACGAGGTCGGCGGGGTCGGCCGTGTCGATCTGCCAGCGCTGGCGCATGCCCTGGCTGTAGACCGCGGTCGACGCGCCGGCCTGCACCACGGCGGTCGGGTCGTCGACGTCGCGGACGATGTCGAGTTCGGCGATGTCGGTGTTGACGCGGGCGTACTGCCCCTCGTCGCGGGTGACCCAGACCGAGGTCTCGAGCCGCGGCACCTGCTGCGCCTCGTAGCCGTCGGCCGTGACCGCGAGGGTCACGACGGTCGCGACGGCCGCGACGCCGGCGATCGCGCCGATGACCGCCCCCCGCCGCGGACGGCGCTTCTGCCGGTCGCCCGCCATCACAGGCCTCCGAGCGCGGTGAGCACGAAAGCGCCCGCTGCGATCACCGCGAGCCCGACGCCCGCGCCGATGAGCGTGGGCTTCAGCCAGCCCGAGCGTGCCGGCGCGGGTGCCAGGCCGCCGTCGTCGACGACCCGGCCCTTGGGCTTCACGGCTGCCGCGGTGCGAGCCGCGAGGCGGCCCTCGGGGTTCACGGTCGTGACGAGCGGGCCCCTGGCCGAGGCATCCGCGAAGTCGATCGGGGCGGCGGCCGCCCACTCGGGCGCCGCGACCTCGAGGGTCGTGGGCGTGAGGCCCAGCTCGTACTGCGCCCAGCGCAGCTGCTCGCCGAACTCGCTCATGGAGGCGTAGCGGCGCGCCGGGTCGCGCTGCATGGCCGTGGCGAGCACGGCGTCGATGCGCGGCGGCACGCCCCTCGGCGAGAGCGGGGTGTACCGGGCGGCGAGCACGCGGCGCGAGAGCTGGTCGACCGTGTTTCGCGAACGGTCGGGCAGCTCGAACGGGCTGTGCCCCGCGAGCAGCGTGTAGAGGGTGGCGCCGAGGCTCCACACCTCGCTCGCGACGGTGCCGGTGGTCTGCTCGTGCAGCACCTCGGGTGCGCTCCACGGGATCGACATCGCGAAGCTCTCCCCCGGCGCGTCGCCGATGGCCGAGGCGATGCCGAAGTCGGCGAGCACCGGGGCGCCGAGCGAGTTCAACAGCAGGTTGCTCGGCTTGATGTCGCGGTGCAGGAGCCCCGTGCGGTGCGCCGTCTCGAGCGCGCCGGCCATGCGCACGCCGATGTCGAGCACCTCGTCGTAGGGCATGGGCCCCCGCTTCGAGCGCGCGCCGAGCGAGTCGGGGCAGTACTCCATGACGAGGTACGGCCGGCCGTCGGCCGAGATGGATGCCTGGTGGATCGTGACGATCGAGGGGTGCGCGCTCAGCCGGGCCATCGCATCGGCCTCGATCGTGAAGGAGCGACGGGCCTCGGCGTCGACGACGTCGACGAGGAGCACCTTCACCGCGGTCACGCGACGGGGCAGATCCTGCTCGTAGAGGAAGACGTCGGCGAAGCCGCCCGTCCCGAGCGGGCGGACGTAGCTGTACCCCGCCAGCACCGGCGGCGCGGACGGCAAGCGTTTCGCCACGAGTCGCCCCTCCCTGCCAGCTCGTCGTCGGACCGCCGACAGGCGCACTCCGTTCTGATCCGGAGTCATCTTAGATGACCCGCAAGCGGGTGACGAATTCCGTTCCGGCGCTCAGTCGTCGGCGGGCTCGTCGATCTCGGCCGCGGTGACGCGCAGGCTGTCGATGAGCTGCCCCGCGTGGTTGGTCGAGACGATGAGCCGGGCGAACTCGCCGCCCGAGAGCTCGAGCACGACCGCCTGCCGCTTGCCCTTGACGATCACGAAGTCGCTGCCGCCGTGGTACTTCCACACGCCGACCGCGACGACGAGCGGGATCTCGGTGCCGCGTCGGCGGATGCCGCGGATCCAGATCCACGGGTCGTCGGTGATCGTCGCCGAACGGATGTCGCTCTGCTGCACGACGATGTCGTCGGAGCGCAGCGCGAGCGACTTCTCGGCCGGGGTGAGCTGCACCTCGATCCGATCGTTGTGCACGCGGAGCTTCGCCATGGGTACCATCCTGCCCGATCGGGTTCCACAATTCAGGAACATGTGCCGGTTCCGGCACGGATGCCTCGCGGCGAGCCCGTGATTCCGGGCATCGCCCGCGAGGCATCCCGAATTCTGGCTGCGGGCGACTCAGGCGGCGCGGGCCGCCGCGGCCGCGCGGGCGGCGGCGGGCAGCGCGTCGACGATGCGGTCGATCGCGTTCGCGTCGTGCGCGGCCGTGACGAACCAGGCCTCGAAGACGCTCGGCGGCGGCGAGACCCCGGCGTCGAGCATGGCGTGGAAGAACGGGGCGTAGCGCCACGCCTCCTGCCGCTGCACGGTGGCGTAGTCGCGCACCTCCGCGGCGGCGGCCTCGTCGCCGAACACGAAGCTGAACAGGTTGCCGGCGCGCTGCACCCGGTGCGCCACGCCCTCGGCGGCGAGCGCCTCCGACACCGCCGTCGAGATCGTGGCGGCCGCGGCGTCGAGCTTCGCGTACACCTCGGCGTCGGCGGCGCGCAGGGTCGCGATGCCGGCGGCCACCGCGACCGGATTGCCCGAGAGCGTGCCCGCCTGGTACACCGGCCCGAGCGGCGCGAGCCGCTGCATGACGTCGGCGCGACCGCCGAGGGCGGCCACGGGCATCCCGCCGCCGATCACCTTGCCGAAGGTCATGAGGTCGGGGGTGTACGCGGATGCCTCGTCGCGCGCCTCGATGCCCCACCACCCGGCCTCGGAGACCCGGAAGCCGGTGAGCACCTCGTCGCTGATCACGAGCGCGCCGTGCGCGTGCGCGAGCTCGACGAGCGCCCGGTTGAAGCCGGGCGCGGGCGGCACGACGCCCATGTTCGCGGCGGACGCCTCGACGATGACGGCGGCGATGCGCTCGCCGTGCTCGGCGAAGACCGCCGCGAGCGCGTCGAGGTCGTTGTAGGGCACCACGAGCGTGAGCGCCGCGATCTCGGCGGGCACGCCCGCCGAGCCGGGCAGCGCGAACGTCGCGAGGCCCGAGCCGGCCTCGGCGAGCAGGCCGTCGGAGTGCCCGTGGTAGTGGCCGGCGAACTTCACGAGCAGCTCGCGGCCGGTGAAGCCTCGGGCGAGGCGGATGGCGCTCATGGTCGCCTCGGTGCCGGTGGAGACCAGGCGGAGCTGTTCGACCGGCCCGGGGGCGCCGCCGACGCTCACGCGGGCCTCGACGAGCTCGGCGAGCTCGGTCTCGGCGGGCGTCGACGAGCCGAACGAGAGGCCGCGCGCCGCAGCGGCCTGCACGGCCTCGACGACCCGCTGGTCGGCGTGGCCGAGGATCGCGGGGCCCCAGCCGGCGACGAGGTCGACGTACTCGCGACCCTCGGCATCGGTCAGGTAGGCGCCCTTCGCCGAGACGAAGAACCGGGGCGTGCCGCCGACCGAGCCGAAGGCGCGCACCGGCGAGTTCACCCCGCCGGGGATCGCGGCCTGCGCGCGGGCGAAGAGCTCGGCGTTCGTGGCGGTTCCCTGAGCCCGTCGAAGGGTCATTCTGCTTCTCCCTCGCGGATCCAGGTGGCGAGCTCGGCGGCCCAGTAGGTGAGGACGGCGTCGGCGCCGGCGCGGCGGATCGAGCGGACCGACTCGACGATCGCCCGGCGGCGGTCGATCCAGCCGTGCATCGACGCGGCTTCGATCATCGCGTACTCGCCCGAGACCTGGTACGCCCACACCGGCACGTCGGAGGCGGCGGCCACGTCGGCGAGCACGTCGAGGTAGCCCCCTGCGGGCTTCACCATGACGACGTCGGCGCCCTCCTCGATGTCGAGCATCGCCTCGCGCAGGCCCTCGCGGCGGTTGCCCGGGTCGAGCTGGTAGCTGCGGCGGTCGCCCTCGAGCGTCGACTCGACGGCGTCGCGGAAGGGACCGTAGTACGCGCTCGCGTACTTCGCCGAGTAGGCGAGGATCGAGGTGTCGACGAAGCCCGCGGCGTCGAGCGCCTCGCGCACGGCGGCGACCTGGCCGTCCATCATGCCCGAGAGGCCGAGCAGCTGCGAACCCGAGGCGGCCTGCACGAGCGCCATCTCGCGGTAGCGCTCGAGCGAGGCGTCGTTGTCGACGTTGCCGAGCGCGTCCAGCACGCCGCAGTGCCCGTGATCGGTGAACTCGTCGAGGCAGAGGTCGGTCTGCACGACGAGCGCGCCGCCGGCCTCGTCGTGCGCGATGCGGGTGGCGACGTTGAGGATGCCCTCGGGGTCGGTCGCGCCCGAGCCGATCGCGTCGCGCGTCTCGGGCACGCCGAAGAGCATGACGCCGCCCAGGCCCGCCTCGGCGGCGCCGGCCACGGCGCCCTTGAGGCTGTCGAGCGAGTGCTGCACGACGCCCGGCATGGAGGCGATCGGCACCGGCTCACCCGTACCCTCGCGCACGAAGATCGGCAGCACGAGGTCGGCGGGGTGCAGGCGGGTCTCGGAGACGAGGCGGCGGAGCGCCGCGCTCTGCCGCAGTCGACGGGGGCGGATGACGGGGGCTGGACTCACCCGTCAAGCCTACGCGCGGCCG
>JBDIAF010000176.1:0-4478 GCA_039812245.1 Agromyces sp.
AAAAAATCAAATTGTCCATCAATCAAAGGAATCCCACCGATCCGAAAACCGGTCGGGGTTCAAAAAATTGGCATTGAACATAGTGCACGCTGTTGAGTTCTCAAGAAACGGACGCACCCGAGTTTCAGTCTCTCGACCTGCCCTCAGGGCAACCTGTCTACCGTACCACCTCTTGGAGCGGCTCAGAACCAGTGGATCTGAGCACATCGACCGACCTGATCCGAGAACCGGATCGGAGATCTACTCGTAGGAGGAGGAGGTTTCATCTTAGGCTTGAAATCACCGAGTCGCAATGCTGCGCCTTCGAGGTTATTTGGCTAAGATCATCGTCATTCGGCCCGTTCGCTTCTCGCGTTTTCCGGCCGCCGTGGCGACATGGAATAACTTACGCGGCTCCGGCCGCCGAGGCAAAATCGGCCGCGCATCCCGGGCGTGTCGCGCCCGTGATGCGCTGGGCCCGGATGCGCCGAAGGGCTCCCGGAGGCATCCGGAAGCCCTGTTCAACGGTCGAAAGCGCCGCGCTACTCGACCTCGTCGGGGTGGGCGCTGACCCGGCCTTCGCGCTCGAGGCCGCTGATCGCCGCCATCTCGGCTTCGTCGAGCGCGAAGTCGAAGACGTCGAAGTTCTCGGCCATCCGCTCGCGGCGGTTCGACTTCGGGAAGACGATGTTGCCGCGCTGCACATGCCAGCGCAGCACCACCTGCGCCGGGGACTTGCCGTGCGCCTCGGCTGCCGAAGTCACCTCGGGGAGCTCGAGCAGCGGGTACTTGCCCTGGCCGAGCGGACCCCAGGCCTCGATCGCGATGCCGTGCTCGCGAGCGAACGCCGCAGTCGCCGGCTGCTGGTGCGCGGGGTGCAGTTCGATCTGGTCGACGGCGGGCACGACCGCGGTCTCGGCGAGCAGCCGCTCGAGGTGCGGGACGAGGAAGTTCGAGACGCCGATCGAGCGGGCGCGGCCCGACTCGCGGATCGCCTCGAGCGCGCGCCACGTCTCGACGTAGCGATCGCGCGCGGGCGAGGGCCAGTGGATCAAGTACAGGTCGACCTCGTCGAGGCCGAGCTGCTCGAGGCTGCGATCGAAGGCGTCGAAGGCCGACTGCGTGCCCTGGTCGTCGTTCCAGAGCTTCGTCGTGACGAAGAGCTCGTCGCGCGGCACGCCGGACGCGGCGATCGCGCGTCCCACGCCCGCCTCGTTGCCGTAGATGCGAGCGGTGTCGATGTGGCGGTAGCCGATCTCGAGCGCGTCGGCGACGATGCGCTCGGTCTCGGCCGGGTCGACCTTGAAGACGCCGAACCCCAGTTGCGGGATCGAGCGGCCGTCGTTGAGCTTCACCTCGGGAACCTGGGTCATGACCCCATCCCATCACGCTCGAGCCCGCTGCGACAGGCTCCGCGGATCGGCGGTGCGCCGCCCCCCGGAGGAATACGATGGAGGGCTCATGTCTCAGCTCGCCCCGGTGCCCGTGATCACCTACCCGCCCGAGCTGCCCGTCTCGGCGCGGCGCGACGAGATCGCGCGCGCCCTGCGCGACCACCAGGTCGTGATCGTCGCGGGCGCGACCGGGTCCGGCAAGACGACGCAGCTGCCCAAGCTCTGCCTCGAGCTCGGTCGCGAACGCATCGCGCACACGCAGCCGCGCCGCATCGCGGCCCGGACGATCGCCGAGCGCATCGCGGAGGAGACCGGCACCGAGCTCGGCGGCCTCGTGGGCTACCGCGTGCGCTTCACCGACCAGGCGAGCGAGTCGACCCGCATCACGGTCATGACCGACGGCATCCTGCTGAACGAGATCCACCGGGACCGCGAGCTGCGCCGCTACGACACGATCATCATCGACGAGGCGCACGAGCGCAGTCTCAACATCGACTTCCTGATCGGGTACCTCAAGCAGCTCCTCCCCCGCCGCCCGGACCTCAAGGTCGTCGTCACGAGCGCGACGATCGACCCCGAGAGCTTCGCGAAGCACTTCACGGATGCCTCGGGCGAGCCGGCCCCGATCATCGAGGTCTCCGGGCGGACCTTCCCGGTCGAGATCCGCTACCGCCCCCTCGTCGGCGACGCGGCCGGCGACGACGACGAGGGCGCCTCGGCCGACGACCGGGACGTGCAGCAGGGCATCCTCGACGCGCTCGACGAGCTCGACCGCGAGGCATCCGGCGACGTGCTCGTGTTCCTCTCGGGCGAGAGCGAGATCCGCGACGCCGAGCAGGCGGTGCGCGCGCACGCCGAGCGACGCGGCGGACGCGGTGCCCCGACGGAGGTGCTGCCGCTCTACGGCCGCCTGTCGTCGGCGGAGCAGCACCGCGTCTTCGAGCCCTCTGCGGTCGCCGGGGTGCGTCGACGGGTGGTGCTGGCGACGAACGTCGCCGAGACGAGCCTCACCGTGCCGGGCATCCGCTACGTGATCGACGCCGGCACCGCGCGCATCAGCCGGTACTCGGTGCGCTCGAAGGTGCAGCGGCTGCCGATCGAGCCGATCTCGCAGGCATCCGCGAACCAGCGCTCCGGCCGCTCGGGCCGCACGAGCGACGGCATCGCGATCCGCCTCTACGGCGAGGACGACTTCGAGCGCCGGCCCGAGTTCACCGACCCCGAGATCCTGCGGACCAACCTCGCGGCCGTCATCCTGCAGATGGCCTCGCTCGGGCTCGGCCCGATCGAGGAGTTCCCGTTCCTCACCCCGCCCGACACCCGGGGCGTGCGCGACGGCCTCGAACTGCTCGCCGAGCTCGGGGCGCTCGAGCCCGCGAGCGCGGCCGACGCCGGGCGGGGCCCGAGGCTCACCCGGGTCGGCCGACAGCTCTCGCGCCTGCCGATCGAGCCGCGCTACGCCCGCATGGTGCTCGAGTCGAAGGCGCACGGCGTCTCGCGCGAGGTGCTCGCGATCGTCGCGGGGCTCACCATCCAGGACCCGCGCGAGCGACCCCTCGACCGCCGCGAGGAGGCGAACGCCGCACACGCCCGCTTCGTCGACCCGACGAGCGACTTCCTCACCCTGCTGAACCTCTGGAACCACCTCGAGCAGCAGCAGCGGGAGCTCTCGGGCAGCGCGTTCCGCCGGCGCTGCAAGGCCGAGTTCCTGAACTACCTGCGCGTGCGCGAGTGGCAGGACCTCTACCGGCAGCTCGTGCGGCTGGCGAAGCCCCTCGGGCTGCACGTGGCCTCGCAGGCGGGCGCCCCCAACCCCGACGGCATCCACCGCTCGCTCCTGGCCGGCCTGCTCTCGCAGCTCGGCCTGCGCGACGACGCGCTGCGCCCATCGAGCCCGGCCGGGAGCGGCCGGAGCGCCGGGGCCCGCGAATCCGAGCGCAAGGGCCGCCGCCAGCAGGTCGAGTACCTCGGCGCCCGCAACGTCCGCTTCGCGGTCTTCCCCGGCTCGGCCCTGGCCAAGAAGCCGCCCGCCGCGCTCATGAGCGCCGAGCTCGTCGAGACGAGCCGGCTCTTCGCTCGCACGGGCGCGGCGATCGACCCTGCCTGGGCCGAGCAGCTCGCCGGCCCGCTCGCCAAGCGCAGCTGGTCCGAGCCGCGGTGGGAACGCCGCCAGGGCGCGGCCGTCGCCGACGAGAAGGTCACCCTGTACGGGCTGCCCATCGTGCCGAAGCGGCGCATGCTGCTCTCGCGCGCCGACCCGGCGCTCGCGCGCGAGCTGTTCATCCGGCACGCGCTCGTGCTCGAGGAGTGGGACTGGTCGCGCCTCGACAAGCGGGTGTACGCGTTCGTGCGACGCAACCGCGAGCTGCGCCGCGAGCTCGGCGAGATCGAGGAGCGCACCCGGCGCCGCGACCTGCTGCTCGGCGACGAGGCCGCCGTGCGGTTCTACGAGGCGCGGGTTCCGGCCGACGTCACCGACGCGCGCAGCTTCGAGCGGTGGTGGCGCGGCGAGCACCGCTCGGCCCCCGAACTGCTCACGATGACGCGGGCCGACCTCGTCGGCGAGGAGCAGGCCGACGACGCGGCGGCCGGCTTCCCCGACGTCTGGGTGCAGGGCGACCAGCGGCTGCGGCTCTCGTACCGCTTCGAGCCGGGTGCCGACGACGACGGCGTCACGGTGCAGGTGCCGCTCGTGCTGCTGCCGCGTCTGTCGCCCGAGGGCTTCGACTGGCAGGTGCCGGGCCTCCGGGACGAGCTGATCACGGCGATGCTGCGCACCCTGCCGAAGGTGCTGCGCCGCCAGGTCGTGCCCGCTGCCGAGTGGGCGGCCAAGATCGCCGAGGAGCTGCCGAGCGGCCCCGAGGGCGGCGAGGCGCGCCCGCCCTTCGCCGAGGTCGTCGCGCAGGTCATCAAGCGCCTGACCTACGCCCCCGTCGACGCCGCCGACTTCGACCTCGAGCGCGTGCCGCCGCACCTGATGGCGACGTTCCGCGCCGTCGACGAGCGCGGTCGGGCGCAGGGCGCCGACAAGGACCTGGCCGCCCTGCAGGCCCGCCTCGCCGACCGCGCCGGCCGAGCGGTCGCGGCGACCTTCGCCCCCGGTGC
>JBDIAF010000177.1:0-4464 GCA_039812245.1 Agromyces sp.
GGGCACGCCGGGCGGGCGCACGTCATCGGCGGCGTCGCGCTCGAGACCGCCCGCCGTGCGGCGCCCGAGCAGGCGCCCGAGCCGCAGACGCTCTGGCGCGAGCCCTCGAGGCATCCGCTGGTCGAGGCATCCGCGCATCTCGCCCTCGACGAGGGCGACGAGGGCGAGTTCCGCTGGGGCGTCGGCCGGCTGATCGACGGGCTCGTGCTCGCGCACCCGCCGGCGGAGTAATCGTCCGGTCGTCAGTCGGGTCTGCGAACGCCGAAGCGCCGGTCCCCGCAGGGGACCGGCGCTCCGTGGGTGCGATCCGCTCCGTTCGGGTGATCGGAGCAGCGCTTCCTGATCAGCCGGCGCGCGGCGGGGTGATCCGGATCTCGGCGGACGTGTTGTCCTTGCCGGTCTTCTTCACCGTGATGACGGTGCCGTAGCCGACGCCCGCATCGGCCGGGTTGCCCGAGCCGAACGGGCCGACGCCCACGTCCTCACCGTCGTACGCGGGCAGGCGGTTGCCCTCGAGGTCGTACAGCGGGGTGCTGTACTGGGCGTTGCCCACCGACGGCACGACGGTCGAGGCGTCGCGGTCGCGGTAGAACAGCGCGCCGTCGGACTCGCGGAGCGCGAAGCCCGGCACCCAGCCCTGGTCGTCGGTGAAGGTCTTCACCGGCTTGAGGGAGCGGATGTCGGTGCAGTACTCGTTGAGCTCGGCGTCGGTGATGCACTCCGTGAAGGGGTACGTCTTCTGCAGACCGAAGGCCGCGTTCGAAGACTGCGCCCGCGAGGGCATCACGTTCAGCGTCGACGGGTCGACGTCGGCGGCCTCGCCCGTGCGTTGCAGCGGGTCGAAGTGGCTGTCGACGATGAGCAGGCCGCCCTTGGCGCCGTAGCTCGGCAGTGCCGCTTCGTTGGCCGTCGGCATGTTCGAGTTGCCGTACGTCGTGTCCCGGTACCAGACGAGCATGCCCGGCGCGTTGTACGCGAGCTTCTCGACCTTCCACGCGCCCTCGTTGTACACGCTGTTGTACGCGTACTTGAGGCCCTTGTCGAAGCCGTCGAGGTTGCGCCACTCGACCAGGTAGTACTGCGCCTTGACCGAAGTGCCGGAGTCCTGGCGCCAGCCCGGGCCCGAGCTGTCGGCGAAGGTCGTCGCCTCGGCGGTCCAGCCGTTGTCGCCCGACTCGACGTCATCGCTCCAGACGGTGTCGGCGCCGCTCGTCACCGAGAGGTCGTCGGTGAACCAGCCGCGCTCCTGGAACGCCTCGTCGGTCGCCAGGCGCAGGCGCACCTGCACGGTCTGGCCCGCGTACGCGCTCAGGTCGACGTAGTCGTGACGCCAACCGTTCGTCGAACCGGTCAGGCCGTACTTCTTGCCGCCGAAGTCGACCATGCGGCCGTTCGGGTCGGCGTAGCCGTCATCGGTCGAGACCAGCGCGCCGGCCTCGTCGTAGACCTTCTGCTCGGTCCAGGTGGTGCCGCCGTCGGTCGAGACCTCGACGAAGCCGAAGTCCCAGTCGGCCTCGATCACGAAGTCGTTCCACATCCAGAATCTGGGGTCGGTGGCCGGAACGTCGACCGTGCGACTGAGGCGCAGGTCGGCCCAGCTGTAGTCACCGCCGGTGTACCACATGTTCGCGCCGCTGTGCGGGGTGGCGAGGGTGACGACCTTGTCGGGCAGGTTGACCTTCACGCCGTCCTCGGTGCCCTTGAGGGGCCGCGAGTTCTGGCCGACCTTGACGGTCTTGGTCGGGTCGCCCGCGTTCATCTCGAGCGGGTCGGCCCAGCCGAGCACGTACTTGTCCCAGAGGCCCATGTGGGTCGGCATCGACTGGAAGATCGGGCCGGAGTGCGAACCCGAGCTCATGAGATCCCAGAAGTCGACGTCGCTGTCGGCGGCGTTCGAGGTGTCGTAGAGGTCCGGCAGGCCGAGGTCGTGGCCGTACTCGTGCGCGAACACGCCGACGCCCGAGTCTTCGGGCTGCACGATGTAGTTCGACAGCTGCAGGTCGGTGCCGGGGATCGTGGCCCCGCCGATGACCGTCGAGGAGTGCGCCCAGACCGCGTAGGTGCCCTGCGCACCGCCGCCGCCGGACTTGTCCTCGCCGGCGTGCACGAGCACGACGTGGTCGATCACGCCGTCGGGCTCGTAGACGTCGCCGTCGCCGTCGCGGTCGCCCTGGTCCTCGATGTCGTAGTCGGCCCAGGGGAAGTCGGGCTCGGCCGCGGCGAGGGCGGCGACCGCGTCGATGGGCAGCTGGCCGGCGCCGAGCGGGTTGTCGGGGTGGCCCTGCATGTCCTGCATGGGGCCCGCCTCGTAGACACCCTCGTCGTTCAGGTGGCAGAGCGTCGCACCGTAGTACGCCTCGGAGTGCGGCACGGTCACCCACTGGGTCGCCTCACCGGTGACGGTGTAGGCGCCGTGCGACATCTCCTCGTACATGTTCTTCATCGTGTAGCCCGAGATGTCGAAGCCCTTGCGGCCATCGGGCCCGCGAAGGTCTTTGCGCACCCGTTCGGTGATGCCCTTCTCGCTGAAGAGCATCTTGTTGTAGTGCTCGCTCGAGAAGTCGGGCACCCACATCGAGTTGTTGTCTTCCAACTCGTAGTCGGCGGGGTTCGGGATGCCGTTGTGGAGGGGACCGCTCTGAGGCTCGCCCGGCTTGCAATCGGTCGCTCCGAACGAGGTCGGCACCTGGTAGCCGCTGTAGTCCTCGCTGCCGCCGAACTCGACGAGAATGGTCAGCAGCTTCGCTTCCTGCGTCTCGTCGGCCTGCTTGTAGTCGGGCTTCTTGTGCTTGTTGCCGTGCCAGCCGTGACCGTGACCGTGGCCGCGCTCCTGCTTGATCTGCCTCGGGCTCTTGCCGGTCTTGTTCGACTCGTCTTCGAGCTTCGCAAGACCCTTGGCGGCGACGGGGTTGCCGGCGGCGTGCTTCGCGTCGACCTCCTCGGCCTGCTCGATCGCGGTGAGCTCGCGATGCGTGGTCGTGGTGCCGTTGGCGTCGACGACCACTTCGTCGTCGGTGCCGAACGCCTCCTCGACCCGTGGTGCGACGTAGTTCATGTAGTACTCGTCGTCACCGATCACCGGCGCTGAGACGTGCGACGGCGACGCATTCGCGGGCACCGCGCCGAAGGTCGCCAGACCGGCGGCCGCGAGCGCGAGCACGGATGTCGTCGCCACCACGCGCGTGCGCGCGCGAGTGTTTCCTGACATGCTTCTCCCTCCATGCGCCGCCGCGGGGGATGCTCGCGTCGGCGCGTATGGCACGCGTCGATCAGACGCGCGTATTGGGAATCTTGCCGTCTGACCCCACTTCGGGGGAAGAGGCGGATCGCAGATCCGTGAACGATCGATGCGAATTCGTCACCGTTCTCGGGACGAATGTCTCGAACCGCGAGGATGCCTCGACGCCGTCACCCGTCCGGGGGGCGCCGTCGAATGCGCCGTGACGAGCGGGGCGCAATGGCGCCGGGCTGTCGCTCACGGCATCGGTATCCTGAGCCCCGGGCGCGCGCTCGCGCGCCGGAGTGGGGGAGACATGTCCAGCATCCGAACTCGTCGAGGCCGCGCCGTCGCCGCGCTCGCCGCGGTCTTCGCTCTGAGCGCGACGCTCGTCGCCTGCTCGGGCTCGGGCGACTCGGGCTCCAGCTCCTCGCCCGAGGCGAGCACCGGAACCCTGCCGCCCGTCATCGTCGAGGTGGAGGACCTCGAGGGCACGACCGTCGAGGTGCCGCTCGGCAACACCGTCGACCTCGTCGTCTCCGACGCCAGCGACGTGACGGCGTGGGTGGCCGAGGTCGCCGACCCGACGGTCGTCGAGTTCGTGCCGGGCAAGGACGACGGCTCGGCGCAGTTCAACCCAGGCCTCGAGCCGCTCGCGGTCGGCGAGACCGAGGTCGTGCTGAGCGACGGCACGTCGACGACGGTGACCTTCACGGTCGTCGTCACCGAGTAGCGGCATCGTCGGTCGAGTAGCGACGAAGGAGTGTATCGAGACCACGTTTCGGGGTCTCGATACGGCGCTGGCGCGCCTACTCGACCGGCGGGGCGGCTACGCGAGCAGCAGCTTCGCGAGCTGGTCGGTCGAGTGCACGATCGCGTGCGCTTCGGCGGCCTCGGCCGGCGAGCCGTAGCCCCACTCGACGACGATGGTCGGCACGCCGTTCGCGAGCGCGCCCTGCACGTCGTAGCCTCGGTCGCCGACCATCACGGCGCGGTCGGTTTCGATGCCCCGCTCGTCGAGCCGGCGCAGCGCCTCGGCGACGACGGCGGCCTTCGAGTTGCGGCCGACGGACTCGTCGGCGCCCGTGATGACGGTGAAGCGGTCGCTCAGCCCGTGGTTCTCGAGCACCGCCGTGGCGGTGTGCTCGGGCTTGGAGGTGGCGAGGGCGATCGGCACGCCGGCGGCCTGCAGTCGCTCGAGCACGCCGGCGACGCCGGGGAAGACCGGCGAGGCGAGCACGTAGTCG